>NZ_JBMDKB010000020.1:0-146531 GCF_057809495.1 Allobosea sp. FG18 | reverse complement strand
CTATCAGTGGCTTACCGGGATTATGATTACACTTCCCGGTTATCCATATCTAGAAATTAAAGCTGGCGAGCTCGGGGTCGTTCGCGGAAACCAGGGAAAGGTCGTCCGGGCTGTTCTCGGACGCGAATTCGGCGAGCGTGAAAATCCGAGATACCACCGTCAGCTGGTCACGGCTGAAGTTGCCAGAGGCTGTGACACTGTCGAGCAGGTCCTTGGCTTGCTGCAACAGGGAATCCGGTTCCCGGTTCTCCATCGCCAACAGTCGACGAAGGCGAACGACTTCCTTGCTTGCTTCAGGATCCGCCGGCCCCCTCACTTCACCTGGAAACCTCGGCGGCTTCATGGGAGCCGACTTCAGACGGAACTCAAATTCGGCAAGCGCTGCCCCGATTGCGTGCCGCGCCTGGTGGATGGATGCCGGCACGTCATACCGGTCGATTTCGATCCAAGCGTTTTCCGTCAACGTGGCCTTCGGAACGAGGTTCTCCGCAAGCAGCGCGAGATCCTTGGCCTGTTCATGGTGGGCGACATCGAAGAGGAAGGTCACGCGCTCGGTCGTGTCACCCTTTGGCAGGCCGAGAGTGATCTCGCCACGGGGATCCAGACCGCCGGAGGCCAGGAATGCCCCGCCTCGCAGCTCGACGCTGACTGAGGGCGCGGGCGCGCGGGTATGCAGGACACCATCGACGAGCAGCAGCTCGCTCGCCGTCTTGATGAGCAGCGCTTCCACGCCGTCGCGTGTGTTGCTGTGGATCTGGCGTGCCTTCGCAGGAAGGACACCGAGCACCTCGTCGTCATCGTCGGGGAGCTGACCGGGGAAGTCTCGCTCGATGACGTTACTCAGGTACGAGGTCGCCGCTCCGGAACCAGATCGGGTCCAGTCCAGGCATTGAAAGAGGTGAAGACCGTGAAGCCGGCGAGAGAATTCGACCCGTCCGTCCCGATGACTCGGAAGATAGGCGCCGCGGATGACTTCGGGCGCCTCGTCGGAAGCAGCTTCATCGATCTCGACGTCGAACACCTCCCGGATTGCATAGGTACGCGGATAGCGGCCGTTCCGGATGTCGCATTCGACGTGATAAATGGCAGGGATCGAGATCTTCACATCGGCACCAGGTGAGCGAGGTCAGGCTCTTCGCCCTCGACGAGAGCGGCCTCGAGGCAGGCTTGATCGACGGCGGCGGTCGTCAGATCCGCGCGCAGGTGGGCAAAGTTCGAGAACAGACGGTGATGAGCGCTGTAGCCGTTCCAATGCTGCTCGGCTGCCTTCTCCAGCAGGCGCGCCGCGCGGCCGGCGGCGTAGGTATTGCCGGCGATGATGTCATTACGCGCTTCCGCTAGATCGGCGCCGAGCCTCAGCGCTTCCGGCGAGAGGTTCGCGGAGCCAACGAACGGGCCACCGAGACGGCCGAGAAGCATGTCCATGGTGCGATTGATAGCAGCAAGAGCCGCGACCCGTGCCTCGGGAAAGCTCGGGGTGACATCATAGCGGTCGATCTGTGGTGACAGCCGATTGAGGACCTCGACTTCGATGCCAGGCATCGCCGACTTCGCCTTGCGGCCGATGAGGGCGACGAAGTCGAGCGCTTGCTCGTAGCGACCAATGTCGAAGGCGAAATCCAGGTTCGTCGTAACCGGAAGGCTGGAGCGATGGAAGGCCTCCAGCTTGATCTTGGAGTCGCGTTCACCGAGCGGGCATTGCAGCGCCGCCGTCGTCGAGATCCCGATCGCCGGCGGGAGCGTCTGGAAGTGGACCCGGTCGTCGACCAGCACGAGGCGGGTGAACGCGTCGCGGACCATCTGGGCCATCGCATCGCGGCCGTCATGGACGATCCGTTCGATACCCGCGGGCCGCTCGTCGAGGATCTTCGGCTTGTACAAATCATCGCTGCCGGTCAGGCCAGCGAGGAGCTTCGCCGTGTTCTCGGGATTGTAGAGCCGCCTGCGCAGGGCTTCCCCGGTGTAACCCTCGGACCAATCCCAGCCTTCGCGGCGGTCGTGCTCTTGGTGCTCGTAGGCGGACATCGCCGGCGTCGCGTGGACGTGCATGACCTCGAAGAGGCGATCGCCCACCAGGCGGCGTTCGAAAGGCTGATGTTGCCTCATAGTCGGGCCGGGGAGCCGCTCGGCGGCCTTGAAACACCCTGCGATGACGACGGGCGCATCAGCCTCGCCATACGCTGCGATCTCGACCGTGACGCTGTCCTTCATGAGGACCGTCTTCGGAACTCGACCTCGAGGCTTGAGGTAGGCGAGTTCGTAGGCAAACGGGACGTCGAAGCGCATGGCGGAATCCTTCCGACGCTGAGGGTCACCCGAGCGCGTGCATGGGACAAGCAGGCTCGATGAGAGCTGGGAGCAAATCGTCACCCACCATTTCGGATCCGCGCCACTTGCATATCGTATAAACGATATCACATGATAGAGCTTATCAGCCAGCGGAAAGCCGGCGCAACTGGATGGAGCCCGATTTGCAGATCGAACCTATGGATACGGAAACGTTCTTCAAAACGCTCGAAGATCAGGTGGAAGGCGCCGAAAACGGCCTGTGCCCCCGAAGGGAGAACACCGAAAGCGAGCGATCTGCCTTCCTGCAAATGTGGATGAAGCTGACCGGTCGAGACCCTGCGGACTACGAGCCCTGATGTTCAATGAGCGCTTTGCGGTGCTTTCGGTACAAGTTCGATCATGCGGAACAGCCGAAAGAGCACATCGCGCTTAAAACGTGTGCAGCACCAACGGTGCCAATCAATTCGTGGCGATCGGAGCCTCAGACAATGACCAAGGATCACGATAAGGCGCAGGCGATTGCCTTCGCGCGCGGGGAACTGGAAAGCCTCGATGAGAAACTGGCTCCACTACTGGCAGAAAGGAGGGCGGTCTCCGCATACCTTGCTCGACTTACGGGAGAGGATGTCCTCTCGGTCGATGAGCCTGATTTGCCCCCAAAAGCGGGAGATCAATCGGGGATGAAGCCAGTTCCTGTCGCCGGGAATCCCGAGATTAAGGCTTATCACAGTCGAGCATTCAATAAGCGGACTGTGGACGAGGCGATTGACATGATACGGGCGGCGGGGCGGCCGCTATCCGCGCCTGAGATCAATCAAACTCATTCCGCTCGCGCCCTAATCCCGACGGAGATGCTCTATCGGTTGATGTACAATCGCGTGGTCTCCGGTGTGCTGATGACGATCAATGGTGCCTTCTGGCCCGAGGGTGAGGACTTGCCGGCTGGCTACGATATCGCATCAGCCAAGCGTTCGAACCGGATAACGGGTGGGCAGTAGGCGAGCCCTTTGCTCCTCCGGAAACAACATTTCGAGCCCCGCCAGAAGGCGGGGCTTTTTGCTGCGTGCTTGGAGAACCTATGCCAGCAGCGAAGGTCGCCCGAGCGCGTGCTCGCGCCGAGCATGCATCGCCACCGGTGCTTATCCCTCTATGGGTGGAGCGCCGGGGTCACCGGAGTCGACTGAGGCTCCTTCGCCCAGGCTGTAGCCGGGAGTGGATGGCAATCCTTTCGCAGGCCTGGCTAGCTTCGAGATGGAACACGGTTGACAGCATGTGCTTGCACGTTGCGCCAAACCAGGCTCGAAATGGATAGACGGCGGAATTCTTGTTCAACCCCAATGTCGTAGACCGCTTGAATTCAGTTCAGAGGCGCGCTTGAAGGAACTAAGGGACTACCTGAGGTCGGAAGCGGGTCAAACCGCGATAGCGAAAATTTGGGAAGAAAATCGGCGCTCGATCGAAATGATCTCTCAGTCCGTGACGGGCATTGGTCCGATCTTTGTCGATAATTCGCTCCCTCCTTTGCGCGTCGACAAGGGGGAAGCGCTTCAGCAGCAACCAGCAGATCACGGCGTGCGTCCCGGGCAACTGCTGGGAATGACTGTCGAGGAGCTTAAGGTAGCACTGGCTGGTCCGTGGCCTCCAACCGCTAAAGACTTCGCTTATGAGATCACTTTTCGGGGGCAGATCCTTCGCAAGAGCGAAATGTTTGGGCGCGCGAGTGAGCTCGTTTCAGATGTGGAAGTCCGCTTGAGAAATGTCGTCGCCTATAAGCTGGAGGCGGTAGCGGGGCCGAAATGGCTGAAACAAAGGAGCGGCAGCGCCATATTCGGCCGGGTAACGCAGCTCAAAGCCGCAGCTGTCAAACGTGGTACTGTCGACGTACGCCCGCTAGCATACGCCACCCTCGGGGAATTGAAGGAGATTATCATCCGGAGGGACAATTGGAGTGAGTGCTTCTCGGAGGTTTTCGGCGATCAAGACGACTTCAGGCTGAACTTGGGGAGGTTGATATTCCTTAGGAATGAGGTCGCGCATTCGCGACCTATCGCTCATGACGAATTCGTTGAGCTACTCACCGTTTCGAAGCGCATCATCCGCCTCATCAACGCAGATAGTTCTAGAAGGCGGGCTGCAGAGTTACTTCAGGCCATAATTGGTTGAATAAGCGTTCTCACTCTCCGCCAGCTCATTCGGCGTGATCTCCGCATGCATCCAGTGCTCGCTGGTGTTGACGTGGTTAGGGCGCACCCATTTCGCGACGTGCTTGCGGAAGTCCCGATACGCGAACCCAGCGGCGGTCCGGATCACATAGCCCTCGCGTTGCTGCAGCGGCCGGCCTGAGGCCTCCGCCTGGGCGATGTCGTGGGCGAGGTAGGCCTGCCAGGCTTCCTCGATTGCCTCGGGATCGTAAGGGCCGTCGTAGATCACCGGCACCGGCTTGACCGAGAGCCCCGCGCTGCAGCCGATCAGGTCGAACCACTCCAGCGTCTCGTCCCAGCTGAGGCAGAAGTTGCGCTCGTCCCAGATACCGAAACCCTCGAAATACGAAGGCAGATCCGAGTAGGCGATCGAATGGCGGGCATAGGTGCCCTCGCCTACGACCCGCCATAACTCCGGGATGTCCCACCGGATGGCGCTCCAATAGGCCCGGAGCCAATCTCGGGACGGGTGGTGCCGGCTGTCCAGGGAGCGCGCGTGCGTATGATCCCGATAGAGCGAGCTGCATTCGCCGTCGCGCTTCTCGGTCATGATGACCCGCTCGCCCTTGAAGGTGCTGAGGTCCTTGAGCATGCGGTCGCCGCGGCCAAGCCCGGGCGACCCAGGCATGTGCCAGGTCTTCGGATGCTTCACATGCGTCCGAAACAGGCTGAGTACACCGCCGGCGGCCAGCGCTTTCTGAACCGGCTCCTCGTCGAAGAGCTCGCCCCGAAGGCGGGATCCATTCGCCAGGATCGGGTTGCCCCATTTATCGACGATTTCGTCGTCTTCGAACTGCGGCGGCTGGACCAAACGCTTGATGCCGAGCCACGCGCGCAGCTCGCTCGGCGAGATCGTCGTGTACTCCGCAGCAAGGTGATGGTCCTTGCACAGCGGTGCGCCGTTTTCGAGATAGTAGCCGCCATCAGTGAAGAGCCGGCGCTCAATGATGTGGTGCGCGGCCGTGGCTGCTTCCTGGCACCCAGGCGCGCAGCAGCAGCCTCCAGTCCTCGCAAGGACGGCAGCGCTGAATTCGTCGCGCGAGAGCAGGACAGGCGGCTTCATGACGACAAACTATGGGGTCCGAGCTGCAGGAACAAGGAAAGCTCCCGAAATTCTGGTGGGCGGAGGCGAAATTGCGGTGACGGCGCCGTGATCGGGTGTGTAGATGTTTGGGTAGATCCGATGTTTGAGGAGTCGATATGTCCCGCGTAGCCAGCGCTCTGAAGGTCCTGTTCTCGGATTCCGGGTCAAATACGGTGGTCATCGCAGCGCTCTTGCCGGGTCTCTACAAGAGCATTGCGCAGCTGGGCTCCGAGTTCGGGCTTCTCGATGCTGGCGGTTCGATCTTCGAGCAGGTCATCTGGTCGACGATCCTCGCTGCGGCGGCCTTCTCAGGCGGGAGCACGAGCCGGGCGCCGACGGTCTTTTGGTCATGGGTGGTCGGGGTCGCGGTGCTCCATCTTCTGATCGCCGTCAACACGAGCGGATTGGGCGCGATGATCTCGTACGCCTTCGCCGCCGCGGTCCTCATGGGAGCGCTGTCCGGCCGGCTTTACACCACTGCCATGCACGCGCGATCACTGCCGGGCTTCGCGGTCGGCATCCTGGGAGGAGCCGTGGCCGCGAGCTTCGCGCTCGCGCCAATGTGGAATATCGCGAGCCGGTTCCAGGAGGAGGCCGTCGCCATAACGGCGGCAGGAGGCCGCCTGTTCGATGACTTTGGCGAACTTTCGAAGCACGGCGCTCCCGAGCCGCGCGCTCAATTTGCGGCATTGAACCGTTTTGCGCAGGCGATTGTGACCTCGCCGTTCAACGACCAGGCCTCGGTGCTCCGCCGGCACATGGATTTCGACTCGTTCGAGAAGGCGCGCCTCGGGGCAGTCGAGTGCAAGGGGGCTGACGCCAGCGTCCGAGCGACCTGCTTGGAGAAATTGGCTGGCCTGGAACGCGAGCTCCACGGGCCGGCCGACACTCGAACCGCAGTGCTCTTGAAGACTGTTAGGATTGCGCTCGGAAAGGCCTAGGACGCCACGACACGCGCGATCGAGACATCGAGACCCAGCGGACGAGCAACGCTCCGCACCCAATCGGCCTGGTTGCCGTGAAGTCGGTCCTTGGCTTTGACCTCGACGAAGCGCAGGCCGTCGCCGCGCAGCGTCAGGTCGAAGTGCCCGCTGAACACCATCGCGCGATGCACGTATCGGTGTTCCAGGCAGCGCAGGATATGTTCGGAGCCGACGGTGGCGATATAGGTCTCGATCTCCTCGATCGGCGCCTTCAGAAGGCCGAGGTAATACGACTTCCGTGCCTCGTAGACGGCGCGCAAGTTCGCGAGCACCTCTCGGGCCGAGACCAGCACTTTGGCCGCATATTCGGGTCCTGGCTGATGCTGCCGTTGGTTGGTCTCATCGAACCCGAGCCAATGGCCGAAGTGCTTCTGGAAGACCTGGCCGTTCATCAGGTTGATGCCGTTGAGCGCTTTGCCCTCGGTGGCGGTCCCTGAATAGCCGCGCTCTCGATAGTGAGACAGGGCGAGGTCCTCGACTGTCCCGGTCGAGCCGTCGGGAAGCACCCACATGCCGCGAGCCGCCCTCGACGGTCGTCCCGCGATCTCCTCGATCTCCAGCCCGAGCATCGCCGCCTGTTCGGACAGGCTCAACTCCGCAAAGCAGCCGCCGGCGACGCGATACATCTTGTCGATGGTCTCTGGCCGCGTATGCTTCCACCACTTTCGATCGGTCCAGAACCATGCCTTGGGATCGACGAGGATCGTCTCAGTCTTCGGGTTGACGAAGAGCTCCGCGAGGTCCTCGTCGTCGAAGCCGATCTCCCGCATCAGGGCGCGCGTCGGCGCCAGGTCAGGGATCTCGTGGGTCGGCATCACGCTCCGGAGACCTGATCGGACCAGGGAGAGGCGAGAGACGGCATGAAGGCAGGAATCGCAGGCATTCGCGACAGGACGCCATCCGGTGGATGAGCGCAAGCCCGGCGTACACAAGCAAGGATCGGTCATGCTATCCAATCAGGGCGCTGCGATCGCTTCGCCGCTGTGAGGAATGCGATGAGCAACCATCCCCGGACAGTCTCGATGGAGTTCAATATCGCCGATCTGGCGATGATGGCGCACGCCATGAGAATAGCCAGGAACTCTCAGTTCGGCACCCGCAACCACGTCGCGCGAGAACGTGCCGACGCGATCGCCAAGCAGATCGCGTCGGCGGCGCCGACGGTGTCGCGCTACTTCGATGATGCTGTCTTCTGCGAGCTCGTGATCGCGGTCTACGAGACCCCTGAACCGACGGTCGAGATCGAACGCCCGTCATGGCGAACCTGGGGGAAAGAGGGTTTCATCACCGTGACGGCCGGCGAGCGGAAGTACCGGTCTGCGAACTCGGATCACATCCCGGAGTGCGCTGCCCTGGGTGAAATCCGCGACTTTATCGCGGAAATCTCCCCTATCGCAGCGCCGGCCAGCCCAGCGTTATGAGCTCGATGATCACCAGGCGCGAACTCGAAGTGCTGAGGATCATGGCCGCGGCCGAGGCTGAAGGCCGCTTCGAGGAGGCGGAGATCGTCACCGCCGGCCGCGAATGCTGGCTCGACGTCGTGCTCATTTCCAAGAGGACGGTGCTCGGCCTGCTCCGCTGCATGGCTGTCAGCGTCGAGAGCTCGGGCGGCGCGACCGAACGCTACACCATCAACGCGGCCGGCCGAGCGATTGCACGCCGCCCGGAGCTCGCTGCTGAAATCCAGGAAGCGGTGCTGCTCGGGCGACCGTTCGAGATCGAAGACGATCGTGTTCGCCTCCTACCAGAGATGGGCGCCGCGCCTTGAATGAAGGAACTCGCCCGTGGATATCGAAGCCGAAAAATAGAACAGCGTATACCATCGTGGTACTGAATTTGATGCCGCCCCCGGGGCTGCAGGTAGGTTGAGCTCTGAAAGGACTTTGATATGACGACGATTCTCGGGATGCTTTATATGGCGCACGCCGTCGTCGTGCTGTTTTTGTTGGCGGGGAACCCGGATCCCAAAGTTCTCCTTGTCGCGCTGGTGCTGACATTCGCGCTGTCCGCGGCGTGGGTCGTCGTGGCATCCGATGCGCGAACCGCCAGGTTGGGCGGGAAGTCATTTGGTCCCCTCAAGTCGGGAGCCATTGCTGCGATCATCTACGTGACCATTTTGGGAGTGTACTTTATCCCTGGTCGGACGCAGACCACGGCCCTGAATGGTTCGAGCGGTCAGTCCTTGGTGATCGGTAGCACGAAGTGACCCGAGCCAGACCAGAAGTCGGAACCGCTCGCGCGCCCGACCGGTCTTGGTGAGCCAACCGCGGTTTCAATCGGATGCTGGGGCACGAACGTGCCGGGCTGGCCCGCGTGGCTGATCGACATTCAAGGTCCAAGTGATCATGGAGCGGCCTTTCGAGATCGAGGATGACCACGTTCGCTTCCTGCCGGAGGCGGGCATCGCGCCCTGATCAAGGATTTCCTCACTCGATTCCTGCGGTCCCTAAAGATCGAGCGAATTCAATTCATCTGGATTTAAGCGGACGGCCTGTACCGTCGCGACAGCATTTTGTGGTGCAAGGTGGTAATGGTGGTTGGTGGTGAGCTCGGATTTCTCGCGTCGTGGCGCCTGCCGGACGCGTTCACGACACGCCAGATCGACAACGTCTTCGATTGGATGCGGACGCGTGCAATCGAGCGCGTGCCGGGTCTCGCCCGCACGCTTTTCGTTCCCGGTAAGCCGCCCAAGGATGTGGCCTACAGGGCTGCATCGGAGCCTACCAAGATCGGGTTGAGCGTCCTCGCCTGCGACGAGATACGCACCTGGATGTGGCTCGCGGCTCAGAAAGGTCATGTTGAAGCCATCCAGCAGATGGTTGTCATCACCCAGGCCTGCGCGCTATCGAAGGAGTTCGCGGAACAACGGCTGACGCTGGACAATTTGTCTTCCGAGTGGCTGGAAACCCTCGGGCGCCTGACGGATTCCGGTCAAGGTACGAAAAGCATGGCGGACAAGCAAAGCTCGACCCTCGCACCGGCCGTCGAAGACGTCGAAGAGCTCGAAGAAATCGGGTTCGGGACGACCGTCATCACCAAGATCGGGGATCAGGAATCCCGCGAAGGCGGCGAGATCTCTAAGCGGTACCGAGCTCTGATCGGGCGCAAGCTGCCGTTCCTCGGCGAACTTCCCGAGCCCCGTCGCATCGGCGACGCTATTCGCCAGCGCTGGCCCTGGGCCGAGATCGCTGCCGAACGCATCGAGAACCGATTTGCCGTGCTGCGGGCTGCCGAGGGTGATCGTCCGATCACGCTATCGCCTATGCTCTTCGTCGGGCCTCCAGGGTCCGGCAAATCCACGCTGGCGCGCTTTGTCTGTGAGGCGACCGGACTGCCGACCACGGTGCTCCCGCTTGGTGGTGTGGCTGACGGTGCCGGCATATCCGCGGTGACGCGCAGCTGGGCCACGACGCGCCCCAGCGCGATCGTGCTCGGGATGCATGAGCACAACTGTGCCAATCCCGCCTTCGTGCTCGAAGAGATCGACAAGACCTCGCGCTCGACCAGTGCGAATGGCAGCGCTGCCGACGCTCTGCTGCAGTTGATCGGCTCGGGGACCTATCACGACCTCTGCCTGATGGCGCCGGTCGACATCTCGCATGTGACCTACGTCGCCACGGCGAACGATCTGAGGACGGTGCAGCCGGCTCTTCGCGATCGGTTCTCAGTGGTTCAGGTTCCGGCGCCGCGCGATCAGGACTTCGAGATCCTGCTCGACAACGCGCGCGAGGATTTCATGATCACGCGTGGCATCCGGCCGACGCGGATGCCGCATCTCACCTCCAAGGATCTTCACGCCCTTCGCGCATGGTTCGCTTCGAATCGTTCTGCGCGGTCCTTTGCTGATGCCTACGAGACCTTGGTCTCGGCCGCGATCGCCGAGTTCGAGAACGCGGCGCCGGAGCCGGGAATGCTCCCGCACTGAAGGACTGAGCCGCAACGGAAGCTCAGTCCTTCAAATATCGTTAGAATCTGGTTGACACTCCTTGAATGTGGGCTGCTTATTCAATGCGTCCTTCATGGCCGCGCTGGATTGGCATGGATTCGTAAGGATCGGCTCCACGCGGACGCCGCTTGTTCAACCAGGAGACCCAGCAGATGACGTCGATCACTGCCAACTCGTTCAAGGTCCGCGCACGAGCCACTGCTCGCCGCGTTCGTCGCGGCCTTTCCCTCATCGAAGCCGCCGCCGTGCTCGGTCTGCTGATGCTGGTCGTCGCCGGCGCGATGCTGCTCTACCAGAATGCCAGCACCAACAGCCGTGTCGCTGAATCCGCAAGCCAGCTCGCGACCATCCAGCAGAACATCCGCTCGACCTACGCCGGCGCCGCCGGCTTCACCGGGCTGCAGAACTCGACCATCGCCAACACCCTGCCCGCCAAGATGAACGCCGGCGGCGGCGCGCTGCGTCACGCCTTCAACGGCACCGTGACCGTCCTGCCGACCAACACCGGCGGCGGCACCGACTCCGGCTTCTATGTCTCCTTCACCGGTGTTCCGGCCGAGGCCTGCCAGAAGCTCGCGACCATGGACATGGGCCGCGCGATCGTCGGCCTCGTGATCGGCGGCGCCACCGCTTCGACCACCACCCCGCCGCCCTTCACCCCGGCCAACGCCCAGAACGGCTGCGGCACCAGCGGCACCACCACGATGGCCTGGACCGTCGCCGGCTGATCGGCTTCTCCAGAAGTTCAAAAGGCGGAGGGCGCTGCTCTCCGCCTTTTTTTTATGGGGAGGTAGGGCACGATGGCCACGATCGTTGAAAGCTATGAGCGCCTCGCCGAGGAGACGCAGCGCCCCTGCTATTCGGTCACATTCTGGAGGACCGTGGACGGCCGCTGGGGCGCTAGCGCTGGTCTCGGGCATACCGAATTCGGTGACACGATCGAGTTGGCCATCCAGGCTGCGGTCACGAACGCAATCGCAACGCAAATTGAGCGGCGTGAGCAAGATTTCCGCAGGGCCAGCCAGTGAGGTTCCGCCAAGGGGGCAGATCATGAAATTGGTTGATGCAGCCCCAGCGCCGCCGAAGCGGCTCGACCCGGCCCAGGTTGTCAAGGACTATCTTGCAGCCTTCGCCGAGGCTAACCCGGACAGCGTGCCGCCGCTGGTGCAGCCCTCGAAGGCCGGCTGGTACGTCATCCGAAGCTATGGTGTTGTCGGGGACGGAACACCGCATCGCCTCAAATCGCTTGTGGCGATGACCGCGCGGCTAAGGGCGCGTGTTGCGAGCGTCAGCGGCGAGAACGACATTCCTCAATAGAATTGCACCATCGTTCCATTCAGGCGATGCTGTCACCAAAGAATCGTGCGATCGGAGATTGATCTCCGGCCATTTGGATCTTGTGAGGCATCATGACAGCGATCACCGACATCAAGCCCGCGGAAGACAAGCGGGTCCGCCGCATGAAACGCACCGACCTGTAGTGGATCCTCTGTTTCTTCGTCCCGGTTCTGGCCCTCGTTATCTATGGGTTCTGGTACGTCTGGGGCGAGCATGACCTTCTGCCGTGGAATTATTGGCTATCCGGGATCTGAGGTTGATCCTCTTACGCCGGTTTACGGGAACGTTGGCAGCTAGGCTGCCTTGGCGACCGCGGTTCCGAGACGACGCTCGGGCTGATGCCCCACGTTACCGTCTCCGGGCGGCATAGCCCGCCCGTGGGCGACCAGCGCCCGGGTCAAAATATTGATCGCCGCGTTGTGATCGCGATGCAGGTCAGCACCGCAACCGCAGGCATGGCGACGCTCGGAGAGCGTCTTCTCCACGATTGTTCCGCAGGAGGAGCACTCCAACGAGGTGCGACGTGGATCGACCCTGACGACCGTCCCACCGGCTCTCTCAGCCTTGTAGGTCAGCATCTGGATCAGACGCGCGGGACCTGCATCGAGCAGCGCCCGGTTCAGGCCGGCCTTCTGCCGGACATTCGTGCCAGGCTCGTTCGCTGTTCCGCGCGCCGACCTGGTCATGTTCCTCAGCTTCAAGTCCTCCACAGCGATGAAGGCAAAGCGCCGCGCCAGCTTGGCTGAGACCTCATGGAGATGGGAGCTCCTCGCTTGCTGGATCCGCCGATGGCCGATCGCGACACGTTCCCGAACTTTGCGCCGCCGCTTAGAGCCGCGCTTGCAGCGGGCGAGAGCGCGCTGGGCAAGGCGCAGTTCCTTCTCTCGGCGCGATCGCGGGCGAATGTTCTCGATATGCACACCATCGCTCAGCGTCGCGAGATACTCGATCCCGACATCAACACCGACAGTGCTCTCCGGCGCAGCGTGAGCTTTAGCCACGGCGACGTCGATGGCCAGGGTGATCCACCAGTGCCGTCCACGCCGGGTGAAGGTGCAGGACTTGATCGACGAACCTTCCGGGATCGGTCGATGCAGGTTGAGGCGCAGACCTCCAGCAATCGGCTTGAACAGCAGGCGTCTGGAGCGCAGTCGGATTCCGCTCCACTCGTCAAAACCGAAGCTGCTCCACCTCGATCGAGGCTTGAACCTCGGGAAGCCAGGGCTCTGCCCTCGCTTCACCCTGGCGAAGAAGCCCGCCATGGCGTCGTCGAGCCGTGCCAGTGACCAGCGCGAGAGCGCGACGGGCATCGAGGCGTAGGTCTCGTCGAAGCTCCTGATCTGCGTCAGAGACTTGTTCTGGTCGATCTTCGAAATCGACTTCCCTGCCTTGCGCCAGGCCTCAATGCGCTCTTGACGCGCCGCGTTGTACAGCTGCCGCTGAGCCTCAAGCAGGCGATCGAGAGCCGCATATTGCGCCCGCGTCGGCTTCAGCTTGTAGCGATAGGTCAGCAGCATCAGATCCGATTGTTCTTCAAACGTTCCTATCGAAGACAGCCTGGTTCCGTCTCCCGGTCAAGAGCCGATCAACCTCAGATGCCGGAGCGCCGAATTATTCTGTCTACTACGAGGCCCTGCCGGCGAAGCGGGTCGTCGAGATGATGGCTGGTCCGTACGAGGCGCTCGACAAGGTATTCATCGGTCGACTGATGGGAAGCACCGTTTGGGCGATCGCCATACCCGCGCTGTCTCTCTCGGCTGTGATGGCTCTGAGGGCGTGGGAAAGCAGGTAGGGCAAGCCTTTGCGGGACCACCTGATGCTGCTGATCCTCATGGTTGGTGTTCTGAGCTCGATTCCGATGTTCCACACGCAAATGGCGGTGAGCGAAGAGCAGGCAACCATGAGGGCAATTCGGGTGACGTCCGACCAGATCCGCGACGCCCTCAAGGCCGCAGGTATCGACGCTTCCGGGGTTGCGCATCCGTTGCTCGCGACCTCCAAGCCGTAAGCGTCGCGGGCCCTTTCAGGTGGTGGATGGGCGCTGGTTGAGGGTTGCCATCGGAGATCTAGTCCGCCCATCCTTTGCGTATGAGACACATTTCCTTCAAGTCCGCCGACACCTTCCTCATCTACGAGGCGGATGCCTTTGTTGGCGACCTCCAGACCAAGCACGGCATTAGCTTGCCGACGGTGCTTCTCATCGGCCTGACCTCGCTGATCGCGTTATTTCTGCTGTTCGCGACCGTCGCGTGGGTTCTGCTCGGTCTGACGGTCTGGAACATCGTGCCGCTTGCATTCGGGGTCTTCATCACCGTACTCGGCTGGAAGAAGCTGGCGTGCCGTTATCTCGCCGACATTCGCGGCGAATGGACGGAGGCGAAGACCCGAAAATACGCGGGGATCGCTGTCTACAATCGTGAAAACCAGGCATTTCTCCGCGTGGTAGCCCTCTGTTTGACGCCGCCCTCGATGGTGTCCTGGCTTCTTCTTGGAGGGGAATACTCGATCATGGTCCCGATCATGCTGAACCTCCTGGCAAACATGTACTTCGCCTGCGCCTTTCCGCGGACGCCGACCAAGCGGACAGAGCATCGGCTTGCGCCCTCGCCGGTCGCCGGCTGATCGAAAGGAAACGCGATGGCCAACTCGATGCTCGGTTACCTGGACGGTTGGCTCGTAAACCGGGCTGATCAAGCCATCGCGGTGGTTCAGGAGCGCGCGGGTGTGTCCCTGCCGACGGTGCAGATCGGATTCGTTCTGCTGAGCACGGCGACCTACTGGATTTTCATGATCTACATCGCTGTTCATCTCGGCGATGTATTGCCGCGCTGGGCTGCGATCGCATCGGCCTCGCTGATGATCGGCCTTGCGACCCTTGTGACCGCGTTCTCCTTCGCCAGGCGTATTCGCGTGCAGATGCGGGATGCCCAAGGCGAATGGACGGACGCCAAGCACCAACTTTACCTCAAGACGGCGGTGCATTTCCGCGTCAATCGCTTTCGAGCGCGAATTTGGGGCCTCGTCCTGACAGCCTTGATTTCGCTCGGAGCTTGCGCCGGCCTCGGTGGCGGGATCTTCGCTTGGTTCTGCGCCTCAGCCGTTATCGAGGAGCTCTCGCTCTGCGCTTTCCCGCGCCAGCCGAAGAAGGATGAGGCCGCCTCCCCCGAACTCGCTGCGGGCCGCGTCTGAAGGTTGTCGCATTCGTCGCGCCGTAGGATCGTCCCATCAGCCGGCTCTAGCGGATGACATGAAGTGACCGCGTCCGCCGGCGCCTTCGAGCTTAGAGCCCACGAGGATTTGCATGCCCCTTTTTCTGATCCGTGAGCGCCATATCCCTGGCCCGATGACGGTGGCCGCTGCAGACCAAGTCATCGAGGTCGAAGTCGAGGCGACGGATGTCCTCGCCGCGGCGACGTTGGTGATGTTTCGCGAACCCGGGCCACTCGCCGCGGGCCTTGTCCACCGCCAACACCGAGATCCTTACACCGGCATCGCGATCGAGCCCGATCGCGCTCGCTACGGCGACTTCGCCGAGATCCACGCCGGCAAGCCGGAGACGTTGCCGATGGCGCATTTCGGCAAGGCGCGCCTTGGCCCGGATGTGATCGCTGGTGAGACCCTGCGTCTGCACAACCTCATTGCTCGACATGAGAACGGCGACGTTTCGCTCGCGCTTCAAAACGTCCTGGGCTCGATGCTCGACTTCGCTCGCGCTAACAACGTGAACCTGCAGCACGTCCTGGATGCGATCTCATGCGACTACGAGACCATCACCGGCCGGGCCCCGCCGGCGTTAGGGGATCTCGGCTTCGACCGCGAGCTGCTTGGGCCCACTGAAGCCAGCACGCGAGCCGGGGCCGCTGCTGTCGCGATCCACACGCAGCTTGCGGACATCGTGGATGAGGATGACCCCGAGATCGGCCTCTTCCACCTGGCTTTCACTCTGATCGAGGAAGCGCACCGCCGGAATCTCGATTTCCCCGCGATCGCCGAGCAAATGCTGGTCGACCGCGCTGCTGCCCCTGCTCCTCGCATTTGAAGGCTGGGGCGAGACCTCATCCGCGGCGCTCGCAGCCGGCGCGTGAGGTTGTCGCATTCGTCCCGCCATAGGATCGTCCTCGGATCAAGCGACTCCAGAGGACGATACGAAATGGCTTCGGCCGTCGGCGCATTCGAGCAGGCAGATTACCGGGATCTCGGGATCGACACGGCTTACGAGCCCGTGGCGGGCAGCCTGCGCGTGAGCGATGACGGCGACCGGATCGTCGTACGCTATCTCGCTTTTGACCCGTGGCCGCCGATGCATTTCTTCGCTCCGACGTCCAAACGGGGACATATCGCAGACGCTGCCGATGGGCTTTCCGTTGGGTTGGTGAGGTCGCAGGGGCGCTATGCGATTGCTGGCCCTGGCGAGGCCGCTGACGCCTGGTGGCGTGCGCCGGCGGGCGCTGATGCCGACAATCTGGTGGACGAGGCCAGGAAAGCGCTGGAGAGCCACGACGCGTGGCTGGAAGGCGAGCTGTGCGGGATCGTCACCGAAACCTTCGCAGGTGCCTCCGGGCGGCTTAAGACGGTCGATCTCACGGTGGAGTGGCCACACGTCTCGCTGGCGATCGCCGAAGCAATGCTTCAGGAGCGGGACGACATGCGGCCCGCTCCTATGATGCCAGGCTTCTAGTGGAGACCTGTTGAGACCAGGTCCAGCTGGGCCAGCATCTCCTTCGTGATGCCGTCATAGTCGCGCCAGTCGAAGCTGCTCGACTGGGTGATCGAACCGTCCCGGTGCAAGCCGACAACCTGCACACCGCCTACCGGATCGCAGGCGAGATAGACCGGAAGCGTCAGATCGGTCTCCTCGTCCTCATCCAGGTCATTGCCGAACGGATCGTCCTCGTCAGCGTCCTCGGCTTGCTGGAAGGAAATGAGCGTCTCGTCGTCGTCCGGGATCATGGCGCCGTTGCCCTCCCGGGGGACCACGACGGCCTCAAAATCGAAGCCGAGCAGGTGGAAGGGCAGTCGCGACTCCGTCTGGATCGAGACTTCCTCGACCAACTCGCTGAACCGGCGATGGGACATCGGAGCTCTGCTGCGACCTCTGGTGGATCCGCTGCTGTTCATGGTCGATCTCCCGATATGAGCCTTGACCCAATCTGATCCTCGATGATGCAACCCAGAAGGTGGATAGCGGACAATCGGAGCTTGAGAGTCGCAAAGGATCAGTGCTGAATTCCTTCGAGTGTGATCCAGAACCTGGTTCGGCCACAAGGACTGATTTGAGAATGTCCCCCGAAGCTATCGTCGCCTTCTTCCACGCACGGCGCTTTCCCCTGACGGATGAGAAAATCCTGCAGGCGCGTATCGCCGAGTGTCTGGTGAAGGAGGAGATCGAGCACGAGCGCGAAGTGCGCCTCGCGCCGGGCGACATCGTCGACTTCATGATCAGTGGCGTCGCCGTCGAGGTGAAGATCAAGGGGGCGAAGCGCCGGATCTACGATCAATGCGCGCGCTACTGTCAACATGACGGCATCAAGGCGCTCGTGCTGGCGACGGCCGTGCCGATGGGCTTTCCGCCCGAGATCCACGGCAAGCCCTGCTATGTCGCCTCGCTCGGGAGGGGTTGGCTATGACCCGGACCTACGGTGAGGCCGCCTTCAATCCCCAGGCTCGCCGCTGGGAGCTGACCAAGGTCGAGCCGCATGTCGTGGGCCGCCTCAAGCGCGTCTTCTCCCGCATCGATGTCGCACGATCGGACGCGTTCCGTTTCCACGACGAGCCGGCCCAGTGCAGCGAGCTGGTCTGGTTTATGATGCGCTATCCGATGGTGATGTCTCAGGCGGACCGGGCTCGCCTCGAAAAGCGGGATCGCGAATTCGAAGCACTCAAGGACGCCTGCGAACAGATCCTGCTCCCCGACTGGAAGCCAGGTCCGCTCACCGGTTTGAAGGAGGGCGTGGAGATCAGACGCTACCAGAGCAAGGCGATGAGCCTGCTCGGGATCAAGAAGGGCCTCTTGCTCGGGGACGACGTCGGCCTCGGGAAAACCCACCCGGCGATGGCGTTCCTAGCCACGCACCCCGGCGCCCTGCCTGCGGCCGTTGTGGTCGAGCCCAATCTGGTGCGGCAATGGAAGCGGCGCATAGAGGAAACCACGCACCTGCGTGTCCACGTCGTAGACAGCACCAAGCCCTATTCGCTGCCGACCGACTGCGACGTCGTGATCTTCCGCTACAGCAACATCCTCGGATGGGGCCCTGTCGCGAAGGAAGGGGTGTTCAAGACCGTCATCTACGACGAGATCCAGTCGCTGCGTCGCGGGCGGGAGTCCAGCAAGGGGCAAGCCTGCTGGGAGTTCTCGAAGAAGGCTGAGTATCGGATGGGGCTCAGTGCGACCCCGGTGTTCGGCTACGGCATCGAGATCTTCAACATCATCAGCTTCCTCTTCCCCAACGACAAGCCGCTTGGGACGCGCGAAGAGTTCGTTCGCGAGTGGTGCAGCGGCGGCGATCAGAAAGTCCGCGATCCCGACGCGCTTGGAGCCTTCCTTCGCGAAAATCATCTCATGCTGCGCCGGACCAAGGCCGACGAGGAAGTTCGTGCTGAGCTGGCTTATGCGCTCGTGGGCGATCGCATCAACCGCGTTCCTATCGAGGTGCCGTACGACGAGGGCGAGGAGAAGCGCGTCGAGGCGCTTGCACGCACTCTCGCGATCAAGACGGTGTCGGGGTCCTTCATGGAGCGAGGGAAGGCCGCTCGCGATCTGGATATGCTGCTGAGGCAGTCGACAGGCGTTGCCAAGGCAAAGGGTGTCGCCGATCTCGTCGCGATGCTGCTCGAATCTGGCCGTGAGCGCGTCGTTCTCGCCGGATGGCACCGCGACGTCATCGATATCTGGAAGCGCGAACTCGCCCGTTTCAAGCCTGTTCTGTACACCGGCAGCGAGGGCGCCAAGCAGAAGAATGCGTCAGAAGACGCGTTCGTCAGCGGGGACTCCCGTGTGCTGATCATCTCGCTCGGGTCGGGCGCCGGCCTCGACTCGCTTCAGGCCTGCTGCAACACGCTCGTCGTCGGCGAGCTGCCGTGGAGCCGCGCCGTGACCCACCAGCTTGAGGGGCGTCTGGATCGGGACGGTCAAGAGGCCGAAATCATCGACTCGTTCGTCACATTTTGCGACTCTGGCAGCGACCCGGCGATCATGGAACTCATGGGGCTCAAGGCCGCGCAGGCCAAGGGTATCAGCGACCCTTACGCCGAGGTTGAATTCGTCCAGCAGGACGAGGGCCGCATCACCGCGATGGCGAAGGCCTGGCTACAGCGCCGCGGGCTTGAAATCCCGAAACCCGCCGGGCCCGAGGCTGGCGTCGAGGAGCGCGAGCTGGAGGTCGCGTAGTCGCCGTTCGTTTCATGCATGCTCGCATGAGATGGTCGCGCCATGACGAACGATGCACAATCCGACGATCCGACGCTTGCCGGCGAGGCCTGGTTCCTCGCGGATGGAACGCGTTACACCGGTGGCGTTTTCGAGACTGCCGATCCCGACAGCAAACCGTTCGGGGAGGTCGAAGTCGATTGCCGAAGCTGCGGTGGCACCGGCCGATTCCGCTTCAACAAGCGCAGGCCCTGCCGGGTATGCGATGGCGAGCGCGTCGTGTTCGACCAGGCTCGCCTCTACACCGAGGCGGAGATCTCAGCGAAGGAGGCACGCCAGCGAAAGGCGGCCGCGACCCGTGAGAGCAAGCGTGTCGAGCGCGAGACGAACGCGCTCGTTGGGCACCAGGCCTTCGTCGACGCCAATCCGGAGCTCTGGGCGCGCGCGCAGGCCAGCGATGACAAGTTCGTCCAGGATTTGATCGTCAAGAGCCAACAATGGGGCGGGCTTACGGAGAAGCAGCTCGAAGCGCTGAAGAGCACATTCCAGCGTCAGGACGAGGAAAAGGCGCTCTACGCGACCTCGACGCATGTCGGAACGGTCGGCGACCGCATCGAGGTCGAGGTCGAATGCCGCGGCGGGACCTCCTTCATGGCGAAGAAGTTCAAGGGCAGCGGCATGGAGCAGATCTTCCTTACCGAGCTGGCCGACAAGGACGGTAACTGCTTCGTCACCATCACTGCTGCCTTCACCATGGAGCGCGGGGAGCGTGCGCTGATCCGCGGCACGGTGAAGAAGCACGACGAGCGCAAGGGCTGGCCCCGGACGCAGCTCAACCGGGTCATGCTGCTGGAGCGCAAGCCCGTCCTCGAGGCGCTCCCGCCGCCCGAGCAAGCGCCGGTCGGGGCGCACGAAGAGGAACTCGAATACGCCGCTCCGATGCCGGGCTTCTGAGATATCTGAGAATCGTTACGCAGGCAGCATCAAAGCTCCCGACAGGCGTTTTGTTCATCTCTCGATGACCAAGGCACAAGGAATGAGGCCACAGTCAGTGGATCTGGCTGCCTTTTCTCGTTGAACGCTATCGATCTTTCTCAGGAATCGCCTACTCCTGCTGGGATGGCCTACCGTCCCGACGACAAACGATCCCCCGCCACCAGCGACGCCGGCCGCGACGTAAGCCGTGACGCAGGAAGCGAGAAGACCTCGTTCCCGAAGCCCCGACCGCAGCCGCCTGTTGCCAAGCCTGCGCCTGTCGCGAGAACGCTCCTCAACCCGCGCCCACCGCCGAGCAGGAGGCCTTCGCCAGCGAGCCGAGACGACGAACCGGTCACCAAGGACGTCGCCGCGTGGGCACCGGATCCATCGAGAACGCTAACACCCAAGCGAGCGATCGGGGACAAGCCAGCCGATATCCTCTCGGCCTGGACCGCCCTCGAAGTGCTGTCGCCCACGACGTACCTGTACCCGAAGGCGCTCACCGATGATGACGAGAAGCGCATCGCCAACTTCAACAAGCGCGAGCCTTGGGCTGGCGAAGGCGAAGGATACCTCCTCAACGGGCGCCCGAAGACCAAGTTGTTCTACCAACTGATCCTCGGGTCCGTCCGGATGGATTCGGCGACCAAATCCCTGCTGACAGCCTTCGAAGACAAAAATGCGGATAGGCAAGAGGCCAAGGGCTTCGCGCCGATCGCCGCCGTCACGATCGACGCGCAAGGCGTGCCGCAGGAAGAGCTCCCGATCGCGATTTCGAGCTTCGCCTGGGGGCTCCCGAAGGCTCTCGATCGCGATCTCTCGGCACTGGGCGGCTGGCTGAAGGCCGAGGGCGAACTCGCTTCGCAGCTCGGCGAGAAGCTGCGCACCAAAGACGAAGATTTGCAGGTCATGCCGCTGACCTATGCGGTGATCGCCGACGCGTTCGATTGGCTGGTCGACAAGCTCGGTCTGCATCCGACCCATGTCGTGAAGCCGTCCTTCGCAATTCGCGTCTACCACTTCGAGTTTTCGAAGGAGCCGCCCGAGCCGCCGCTTCTCGGGAGCTTCTACCTCACGCACTTGGCCGAGGCGGCCGAGCTTGAGGCCGGGGGGAACCTGCCCAACGCGCTGAAGCACTATCTCGGCGTGGTGGCGCCGCCGGCGCGTCAGGACGTCCTGAAGGACGACAACGTCCTCGCATCAACGCTCTCGCCAATCCTGATGCCGAAGGGCCGCTGGCCGTCGAAAGGACGTCACCCGCTCGTTCTGCTCCAGCAGGCCGCGGTCAATCTCGCTCTCAGCAAGGCCTCGGCATCGGGCATTCTTCCGGTCAACGGTCCGCCAGGGACGGGTAAGACGACGCTGCTCCGCGATGCGGTCGCAGGGCTCGTGGTCGAGCGCGCCAAGGCGATGTGCGAGTTCGACGATCCGGCCAAGGCTTTCACGAGCGGCACCTTCCACAAGGCCGGGCAGGTGCGCCTGACGGTTTCTCGGCTGGCCCCGAGCCTTCGCGGCTTCGAGATGCTCGTGGCCTCTACCAACAACGCTGCCGTCGAGAACGTCAGTCGAGAGCTCCCCTCGCTGAATGCTGTTGCGACCGATGCTCCCGGCATGCGCTACTTCAAAACCGTGAGCGACCATGTCGCCGGTGACGAGAGCACCTGGGGGCTGATCGCGGCGGTGATGGGTAAATCCGCCAATCGCCGGACATTCCGCCAGCGCGCCTGGCTTGAAAAGGACCACGGTCTCAGGACCTATCTCGCCGAGGCATCGGGAACCCGGCAGCTGATCGACGACGGCACCGACCCTAAAACCGGCAAGGCTTTGAAGCGTCGACCGAAGATCGTCCTGCGGGAGGACCCTCCCGCCGATCATGCGGAGGCGCTTAACCGGTGGCGCGTGGCGCGGGAGCGCTTCGTCCTCGCCTATTTGGAGGTCGCAAAGCTGCTGACGAAGCTGGAGGAAGGCCGGCAGGGCTCCGGAAAGTTCGAAGAGCTGAAGCAGGACCTGGAAGTGGCGGAGGCCGGGGTCACTGCGGCGGAGGCGAAGCACGCTGACGCGGCGTCCGGCGCCGGGAAATGGCAGCAGCAGATCTCGCTGCACCAGGCCCGATTGAAGCAGCTGGAAGGCGCTCAGAAACTGTTCGAGCAAACGAGCCCTGGACCTCTGGCGAAGCTCTTTCGCACGAAGGCCTTCCGCGACTGGCTGTCCAAGAGCCTCGAATATAGCGAGCAGGCGATCGCCGCTCACAACGAGGTGCTAAAGGCTGTCGAAGCGCAGGCCTCAACAATGAAATCCGCCCAGGATGCCGAGCTCGCCGTGAAGGCCGCGCAGGTTCGCTACAACGAAATCCAGCGAGCGGCCCGGCAGTCGGCTGAGAAAGTCTCGGAGATGTTCGCGCTTGCCGGCGACCGAGCTCTGAACACAGCCTTCTTTGCCCGCAGCCGAGAAGAGATCCAACTCGACTCGCCATGGATCAGCGACGAGCTTCACAGGAAGCGCGACGAGGTTTTCGAGCTCGCTCTGGCGCTCCACAAGGCCTTCATCGACGCCGCCGCGAGACCGCTGCGAGACAATCTGGAGGTCTTCTTCCAGACCTTCAGCGGCGGGTTGGCCTGGTCGGAGAAGATCAACCCGATGATGCCGGATCTCTGGTCGAGCTTATTCCTGGTGGTCCCGGTGTTGTCGACCACCTTCGCGTCGGCTGAGCGGATGCTCGGCCACCTCGATGCCGAGGCGCTCGGGTGGATGCTCGTTGACGAGGCCGGTCAAGCTGCGCCGCAGGCGGTCGTGGGTGCTTTAGCTCGGGTGAAGAACGCGATCATTGTGGGCGATCCGCAGCAGATCGAACCGGTGAATTCGCTGCCGACCGCGCTCACGGAGGCGATCTGTCGCGATTTCGGGATAGATTCCGACAAATGGAGCGCGCCGGCGTCGTCCGTGCAATCACTGGCTGATACGACATCGCGCTGGGGCACGACCTTCGAGAAGGACGACGGCTCGGTAGATGTGGGCTTCCCTCTCCTCGTGCATCGGCGCTGTGCGAATCCCATGTTCTCGATCTCGAACGAGATCGCCTATGCAGGGCTGATGGTTCATGCAGTCCACTCGCGGCCCTCGGACATCCGCGAGATTCTCGGGCCGTCGCATTGGGTCGACGTTCGCTCCTCACACACCGAGGACAAATGGTGCGCGGCCGAGGGCGAGGCGGTGGTGCAGCTGCTGCAGCGGCTTGATCGCGCCGGCCTGGAGGAGCTCGACCTCTACATCGTGACGCCCTTCACCATGGTGTCGAAGCGGCTGCGCGACCTTGTTCTGCGCTCCGGAGCGCTCCGGCGATGGACTGAAAAGCCCGCGGAGTGGGTGAAGGAGCGGATCGGTACGGTTCACACCGTTCAGGGGCGCGAGGCCGATAGCGTCATCATGGTGCTTGGGGCGCCGATGCCGGCGAACGGCGGTGCCCGGAGTTGGGCGGGCGGGCAAGTCAATCTGCTCAACGTGGCCGCTACCAGGGCGAAAGAAAATTTCTACGTCGTCGGCAACCGGGCCGTCTGGGAAGAAGCGGGCTGCTTCAAGCGGCTTGCTGCGAGCGTCAGGACGGCGGACTAGGTTGATAGCGCGCCGGCCCAGAGAGGGCGCCTGCGGGTCAGCTTGCAGCCATCAGAACCGCAAAGACAGACAAGTTCGCCTCGTGGCGATGCTGCGCCGGGCCGTGCCGGCCGGCACAAACCGGGATCCAATAGCGGTCGTCATCCGCGCTCCGGGCGATGATGTGGCAGCGGCCGGTTGCGGACAAGGTTTCCAGAAAGTCGTCGTCGAGAGCGGAAAGGCAGACGCTGGCGCCTGCCTCGAACTCGATCCAGGCCCTGGGCGTCAGGCCGTTCTGGACGAGAATGCGCGTGGCGCGAACACGGTGCGAGCCGAACAGCAGTCGCAGTCCAGCGTGATCGGGCCGCAGCTGGAAGGGCGCGTATCCTGCGAAAGGCGCATCCTCGCAGGTGTCGAGCTGCAGCTGATCGCCCCAGTAGGGCCCGGTGTTCTTGGTCATGATCCAATCTCCTTGAGGAGCGGTTTGGATCATGACCTTGAAAGTCACCAGCTACGCGGCAAGCGCTGGTCGGATCAGATCCCGGCAGTGTGTCAGGATAGCCTCCATCACCGGCGCGCAGACCCCGTTGCCGATGACGCGGATCTGTTCGCGCTTCGATCCGCTGCCGGCGTGGAAGGTCTCCGGCACGCCCATGGCGCGCTTCAACTCCGGGATCTGGAGCATTCGGATCGTGTGTCCATCTGGGCCGGGCTCCACGAGCGCGAATCTGCCGAGCGTGGTAATCGTCCGCAGCTGGCGATCCAGGGGGAGATAGCCGAGGCCATCGCTCCCGTAGAAAACAGTCAGGAACGACTTGTCGTGGCCGAGAGCCTCGAAGGCCTTTTCGACGCGATCGCGCGTCGCCTTGACCTTCTCTGCGAGAGGGCGCGTCTTCCAAGTCCCCTTCGGATCCAGGATCGAGAGCACGGTGGGGCGGCCGGTGCGGAGTGCTGGTATCGTTAGCGGTGCCGCGCGCCCGAGCAGGCAGACGATGAAGACACGCGTGCGGGTCTGCGGGACGCCATAGTCGCTGGCATCCAGAAGGTGCTCTGAGACCCCGTAGCCGATGTCGCGCAGACCCTGCAGCAGCTCCGGATAGCCGCGCCAGTTCCGCATCTCGCGAACGTTCTCGATCACCAGGATCGGAGGAAGCATGCGACGCGCATAGGGCAGCACCGCAAGCGCTGTCTCCATGTTGACCAGGTCGCGGGGGCGACTGCCCTTGGCGCGGCTGTGATCGGTGCACGCCGGGCTTGCGATGATGGCGTCGATCGGTCCGATCTCGTCGGAAAGGGCCGGGATGTCGATTTCCTCGACACGCGCGCAATAGGTGCGGGCCTGAGGATTGTTCACGGCGAAGGCCGACAGAGCGTGCTGATTGAAGTCGACGCCGGCGACGGTTGTGAAGCCGGCAGCGTGGGCGCCTACCGAGGAAAGGCCGCCGCCGCAAAAGAGATCGAGAGCTCGCATGATTCAGCCCGGTCATGAAGCGCCGCGAGGATTCGTGGCCGCAATTCATGATAGGCTCGCCTCAATCCTTGAATGTCGCGAGCTATCCTTGTCGCTCGCCCACGGATTTCGTGATGTTGACGGCGCAGCGAGTGCGAACGAGGTGCGTCTGCGGCGTGCGCTGACAGGATTGTTGTGCGGTTCCGAAGAAATCCTCGGACGGAGACGCGCCATTTCGCATGTGCGAGCTTGACGGATAGGAATGGGGAATCGATCCTTTGGGAGGATCGCTGGGAATCGCCCGGTTGGTCGATGTTTGCCTGGGGGTCAGCCTTGCTCAAGTCCGTCGCAGCCAATCCGGCGCAGCTCGCCGAGGACGTCGTCGGAATGATCCGTCAGCACGCCGGACACCTGCCGCAGGTCGAGCTCGATTTCGTCACCGATCTGAGCCTCCTCTGGGTGACCATCGTTCCCGAGCCAAAGCCGATCTTCACCTTCGAGCTGCTCAACAGCCTCGGGAAGGTGCAGCAGGCCATCATGGATCTGTGGGGCACGCGCTACCTCGACTGCCCTGTGCGGTTCCTCGCCTTCCGCGGACGCGGCCCGATCTTCACGCTCGGCGGCGATCTCGATTTCTATCTCGACTGCCTGGCCAAGAACGATCGACCGGCAATGCTGGAATACGCACGGGTCTCGGGCAAGGACGCCGCGCGCAACGCCAGCTGCCTGGGCGGGCTGACGATCACGCTCTCGACGATCCATGCCAAGGCGATCGGAGGCGGGATCGACGCGCCCCGCTCCTGCAACCTGATGATCGCCGAAGAGCAGGCGTCCTTCAGCTACCCTGAAGTCAAGTTCAACCACTTCCCGATCACGGCGATCGCGGTGCTCGGTCGCAAGATGGGCAACAGCGCGGCGTTGAAGCTGCTCCATTCGGGCGACGAATTGACCGCGCGTGCGTTCTTCGAGGCCGGCGGTCTCGATGAGGTCGTGCCAAACGGCACCGGTGTCGACTGGATCGAGAAGTACGCCCGGGATACGCTGCCGATCCACGCCGCGCGCCTTGCCCTCTTCTCCGCCTTCCATCGCCGGACTGGCAACATGAAGGAGGAGCTGCAGCACCTCGGCGAGGCGTGGGTCGACAACATGATGCGCCTGTCGCCGACTGCGATCGCGAAGCTCCAGCGCATCGCCCAGACGCAGGACAAGATGCTGGCTCGACTCTACGCTTCGATGGCGCCGGCGCCGGCCCTTGTGCCTGCTCCGGAGATGGGCTGACGATTATTCGTGGGCTGCTTTCACAGCCCCGATGCTGAACCTAGTCGGCGCGGAAAAATCGGCTGCGTCGACATCGCCGTGATCGCACCCTCCTCCCCCGATCATCCCGCCAGAGATCTGCCATTGATCGACTCGGCATCGGCAGGCGAATGTAGGGGCCCGCAACAAGAGCGAGCCTCAACATGGCTGACGAGAACGAGCACGCGCTAATCATCGAAATCCCACGCTCGTCTCTCCCGGATGCGGATCGCGTCGTGACCGACATCGCAAGCCTCGAGGCTGAGCTCGCTGCTGCGCTAGATGGTCTCGGGATCGTCGACGGCCATGACTTCGGCCTGATGCTTGGGCCGGACGTTCGCGGCGGTCTGACCGGTGCTAGCGTATACGTCTACGGGCCGAGTGCCGACGCCATGTTCGCGGCCGTCGAGCCTGTGCTGGCGGCGAACGCGATGGGCGCCGACAGCACTGTTCGCCTGCGGGCAGGCAAGCCTGGGACGGTGGAACGGCGGGAGAAGATCGAAGGCCGTGCGAGATCGGCAGGGGCCTCTCTGCACTAACGCTTCACCCGGCGGGTGGTCGCTGCCGGAAACGACCACGCGGTGAGGGCTAGGCGATCGATAGACCGCCCTGAAACCGCATCTGCTTGCCGAAGAATGTCCGCAGGTAGCGATCGACCTTCACCTGTGCCTCAAGCTCCGGAAGCTTGAACCACTCGTCGAGCCTGAAGGATAGGTCTGGATCCTGGCAATCGGGATGAAGCAGTTCGAGAAGGCGGTTGCCAAGCGGCGAGACCTCGACGGGCTCGGTTGCTCCGCTGGTCACGAGCTGGGCCAGCTGAAGGTTCCTGATGATGAGTGACCTCGAAGCGGGGCTACCGAATTGGGTCATTCGGGTGAAACCTTCACGCTGACGCGGATACCGGCCGGACCCGGTCCAGTACGACATCAGCTCAACGATTTTGCTCTCAGAGAGCGGTCCAGAATTCTTGAGCGCGTAGAGAAGTTGCAGCGAAAAGGGCGATAACGGAGGTGCGTCGGACGCGACTCCAGCCGACCGCTGGAGAGGCCTGAGGACCGCGTTGGCGTTGATCGTGAAACCATATTGGAAGCGCCATTTTGAACGGCCGTAACGAACGAGGTGGGCGACCCGAGATCTGCCGCGCTCCCGGCTCGCGACGGCAAGCGCCGCGACCATTGCGTCGGAGGAATAGCTCGTAAGAAAGGGTGCCGCGATCTTATCCTCGGAGCCGTCACCGAATACCTGGTTCCAAACCAAATCGAACATCGCTTGGTCAGAAGGCCAAGCATCGACCCCGTCGATGATCACGTCGGCTTCACGAAGCCGAGCCAAGATCTCCGAATGTCCTATCGGAATTGGCGTTCCATCGAAATCAGCGACCTTGTGCGAGCTGATTTCGCCATGGGTCCCGTGATACGCGGAGCGCGCGCCGAGATCGATGGTGTTGAAGGACGGCGCCCCCGAAAACGGGAAGTCAGACGCTTTCAAGTGTTTGGGAAACGCAAAGATGCGCTCATAGTAGGGGTGGATTTTCAGCGAAAGTGATCGTTCCACATCAATTTCGGGAAACACAATGCGGGCCGTATGCGCCCATTCTCGAATGGCGGACGGTTTGTCCGCGATGACGACGATTTTCATGATGTCCTGCTCGACGAGTAGGTGGTTCAGCGTGGCTTAGCCACGAACTGAGATCAGGCTACTATGAGAATAGGCGGGACGGAATAGCGCACCGATCGCACCCGTGGATTGGGGCGCCTTCGGCACCAAGAGGCGGCCGCCGCTTTGGAGGAGCGCGAGATAGGAACCCTGACGCTCGTTGGCGAGATTCAGGCTGGCTCATCGAGCGTGATGGCGAGCATCGCATCGGGATCCCGCGAAGAAAGAAGCCTGAGGTCCCTGATCACGGCCGGAAACCTTTGCCAATCAACCAGAATCACTCGCGCCAATTCAATAAGCGCCTTGTTGAAGAGGCGATTGAAATCATCCGGAACGAGGGCCGTCCCATGTCGGCGCCCGAGCTTCACAGGTCTCACCCCCATCAGACCGAGGTCACCGTCGAAAACCTCTACCGACTGATGTACAACCGGGTCATCAGCGGCTCCCTCTTTTGGATCGAGGGGACCTTTTGGCCAACTCGGGAGCCCTTGCCTGAAGGCTTCGATATCACCATGGCACGAGGGCCGGAGCGACCGGGGCCACGTTTGAGGTTGCGTTGATATAGGCGCGGCGAAATCGTCACGCCAACAGATTGGTCTTCGTGCCTCCGTAGTCGCGACTGAACGGCCGGACAGGCTCCTCGCCGTACCAGTCGCCTTCTCGGAAGACGTGGTCACTGCAGCCGCCTACGCGGCGCACATAGGCTTCCGGGATGTGCCCGGTGGCGATGCCGACGGTCTTCGTCCGGTGCCCCTTCTGGCAGAGGCCGTCGAAGAGATTGCAGTTGCTGCAGGGTTCACCGAAGGTCTCGGCCATCTGAGGGATGTGGTCGAATAGGAGCTTCTCACGCGACACTGGCGATCCTTTCGATCCTCACCTGCTCGACCTGGGCGGCCGTGATGCCTCCGTTTCTGGCAAACCAGGACCAGGCGCCAGCTTTGAGCAGGCCGAGAGCCTCGCAGCGCAGGACCGCGTCGCGCGGTTTCGTTCCGTCCATATCGGCCAGCAGGATAGCCATTCTGCGAGTGAAGAAGTTCGGCTCGCCGCGAACCCGGTCAGACGTGTGCGCTTCGAACGCCGCACGGAAAACCTCAGCGTCCATGTTGGACATGGCCGGCATCCATTGTGCTCTCCCCCGGGACGCCGTCGAGACCAAAGGTCGATCGAGCGAGCTGTGTGGCAACTGAGGCAATTTCGGCCTTAAGGGCTTTCTGCCCCTCCTCGGTTTCGTTGATCCAGCTGGACGCCTCGATAACGGCTTCGATGGCAGCGCTCATGTCCTTCGGAGGTGTTTCGCAACGCCGGGCCACCAATTTTGGCAAGGCAACCCTGCGGGCACGTCGATCGAGGCTCGGCACCGCCGCGACGATGTCGTGAGCCGAGACCTCGGGAAGAGCGTCAAGGAGTCTGAAGACGCCCGGCATCGACCACCCATGGATCTTCATGATCTCGAACCAAACGTCGCGCCGGCGGTCCCACTCCGCGCAGGAGACACCCGAGGGCGGGCTGTCCGCATCGTACCAGGGCCAGCGCTCGATGCCATCGGTCGCGGCCAGCAGGTCGTGATAGTCCGTCATCTCGGCGTGGAGCAGAACGTATGTGCGCCCTTCGCGCTCGACATAGGACGCTTCGCACTGGACATCGTCCTCGGGCTCGCGCCGCTTCGTAACCTGGCACTGTTCGTACCGAGACCTCATGTGTGCGATCGCGAGCTCGATGGGCGATGGGGAAGTTTTCGGGTCGCGACCGAGAAAACGGTCATCAGCGGTGGCCTGGGCAAGTTGCGCGAGCCGAGCCGCCGTCAGCTTGCAAGCTAGCTGATCGCCTTGTCCCCGGAAGCGTGCGAAGAACTCTTCGGCTTCAACACCGGGCAGCAGTCGGAAGCCATGGCCGAATGATGCGCCCATCTATTGGACTGCCTCGACAGGCGTTGGTCTGCTGGCCGGGATCGTCACGCGAGGGCGATCCGCGTCGGCTCGTTCAGGACCAAGTTCGTGGCGGCCTCGAATTCGGCCTTTCGGTCGGGATGAAGCTTCACGATGGCCATGACGTGTGCGTTCCTGTGATTTGGAGAAAGGCAGTGGACCGAGACCAGATCGCCCTTCATTTTTAGGAGGGTCACCATGAACTCTCCCAATCGTTTTGCATTGAGGGCGAGATGCTGACCCTTGCCGGCGCGATAGCCGTCAATTTCGTAGAAATCGCCCGTATGCGCGGCGACAGGGAGCTGCACCACCTTGTAGTGCTCATCGAGCCTGGCGAAGCCCGTGGTCAGGCCTGTGAGGATCTTCTGCCGGCGCGCAGCTAGTTCCTGACCCTTTTCGAGGGGAACGCTGAAGAGGTCTGTATCGAACGCCTCTGGATCGATGGCGCGGCCGAGCTCGTCGATGAAATTCATGCCTCGGATCCTTCTGCGGCGGCTGGGCCGGCATCAGCGATCAACGCGAGCCAAGCATCTTCCGTCAACACCGGGACGCCGAGCGCCTCGGCCTTCTCCAGCTTGTCGCCGGCGCCTGGGCCCGCGACGACGTAGCTCGTTTTCTTCGATACCGATCCGGAGACCTTGGCGCCGAGCTCTTCGGCTCCTGCCTTCGCCTGGTCGCGCGTCATGCGCTGGAGCGTGCCAGTGAAGACGACCGTTTTGCCAGAAACCGGCGTGTCAGTCCGGGCGACTTTCAACGGAATTGCCTCGACGACGCTTCCGAGATCGATGGCGATCGCGGCGCTCGCCGGGTCTGAGAAATAGCGCGAGAGCGAGGAGATCGCCGCATCGCCGACACCCTCGACCCCGTAGAGCCGGGCGCGGCCTTCGGAGCTCGACGCCCCGTCAAGGAAGGCCTGGTAGGAGCCGAAATGGCGCGCGAGGCGCAGCGCGTTCGTGCGGCCGACATGGCGGATGCCGAGCCCGTAGATCATTCGTTCGAGCGGCGACTTCCGCTTCGAAGCGATCGAGTCGAAGAGCTTGCGAACGGAGACCGTGCCGAAGCCCTCACACCGATGCAGGGGATCTCCGCGCGAGGCATCGGTCGTTTCGAGGCGGAAGATGTCCGCCGGTGTCCGGATGCGACCGGTCTCGAAAAGGAAAGAGACCTGCTTCTCTCCGAGCCCATCGATGTCCAGCGCCTCTCGCGACACGAGATGCAACAGGCCTTCGACCGCCTGCGCCTCGCAAAGGAGACCGCCGGTGCAGCGGCGTACTGCGCCGCCCTGGTCCCCGACATCGGCCTCACGCTCGGCCGCGCTGCCGCAGACCGGACAGTGGCTCGGGAAGACGTAGGGCTTGCTGCCGGCGGGGCGGTTCTCCAGCACCCGGTCGACGATCTGCGGGATGACGTCCCCAGCTCGCTGCAGGACCACGGTGTCGCCCACCCTCAGGTCCTTTCGCTGGATCTCAGCCTCGTTGTGAAGCGTAGCGTTGCTGACTTCGACGCCGCCGACGATGACCGGTTCGAGGCGCGCGACTGGTGTCAGGGCGCCAGTGCGCCCCACCTGGATCTCGATGTCGCGCAGGATCGTCGTGACCTGCTCTGCCGGGAATTTGTGGGCGATTGCCCAGCGAGGCGCGCGCGAGACGAAGCCGAGCACCTCGCGCGCCGCGAGGTCGTTGACCTTGTAGACGACGCCGTCGATGTCGAAGGGGAGTGTCGCGCGCGCCTTGGCGATATGGCGATAGTAGCCGATCAGCTGCTCGGCGCCGACGAGGCGATAGGTCTCCGGCGCCGTCGGCAGGCCGAGCGCGCGAAACGAGCGGACCATGTCGAGATGGGTGGCGAGAAGACCTTCTTCGCTCACCTCACCCCAGCTGTAGGCGAAGAAGCGCAGGGGACGTTTCGTGACCTCTCGCGACTGGCGAATGCTGCCAGCGGCCGCGTTGCGAGGGTTGGCGAAGGTCTTCTTGCCGGCAGCCTCCTGCTGCGCATTGAGCGCCTCAAAATCGGCGCGTGTCATGAAGGCCTCTCCGCGGACTTCGAGCAGCTCCGGCGCGGAGCCGTGGAGCTGGTGCGGAATATCAGCGATGGTGCGGGCATTCGCTGTGACGTCTTCGCCGACCGAGCCATCGCCCCGCGTGGAGGCGCGGACGAGCAGGCCGCGCTCGTATCTGAGCGAGAGAGAGAGGCCGTCGATCTTGAGCTCGCCGACCATCTCGGAGGATTGATGACGAAGCCCGCGGTCGATGCGGCCGAGAAACTCGGCGACCTCTGATTCCTCGAACAGATTGCCGAGAGACAGCATCGGCACGGCATACGGGACCGGTTCGAACGCGGTCGAGGCCGGCGCGCCGACGGCGCGTGCCGGAGACGTTAGGTTGGCGAGCTCGGGATGGGTCGCTTCCAGTGCATTGAAGCTACGCCGCAGCGCGTCGTAGGCCTCGTCCGTGATCAGCGGCGCGTCATTGCCGTGATACAGCGCATCGTGCCGAGCTAGCTCGGCGCCAAGGCGGGCATGCTCGGCCCTGGCCTCCTCGAAAGAAAGCGTCATCGTACTCACCTCAGGCGAGCCAGGAAGCGCGGCGTTGCTCGAAATCCTGGCCAAGCAGGGCTTCGAGCGCGGCCATTTGCTCGACAATGCCGGCGCTGGCCGTAGGAACCTCCGGGGCCACGCGCCCGAGATCGTGCGGGGCAGGACCCGAAGCTGGACGAGCCGGACCATCTGCAGTCGGCGGAGCGGCGGAGATTGGAGGGGTGGCATTCGAGAGCGGCGGTGTTGACACGGGTGCCGGCATCAGGACGCGCTTCTCAACGCGAGCCGGGGCGACCGCTTCGATATTCACCGCCTTGAAGGTCGCGAGTGACAAGGCCAGCGCCGGGTTGCCGAGATGGCCTCCGACCGAGAGGGTGGCACCTGAGGTATCGTGGATCGAACAGACGATCGCATCGTCCCGACCTTCGAGGCGATACCAGCTCCCTTTCGGGAGGAGCGCCCTCATCAGGTTGGTCGCGGAGATCAGGTTGCCTGCGAGCGCGCGATGAAGGTTCGAGCGGAATGCATCGTCTCGGAGCCCGAACGCGCCGGCCGCCAGCGTAGCCAACTCCAGCGCCTGGTTGAAGTCGCCGCCCGAGAAATCCTGAGGGGCTGACTCGACCGCGCGAATGAGCGCGGCGAGGGAGGCTTGCGGGGTAGCAGAATCCAGGAAGGGCATGACGTTTACCAAGAACCAACAGACGATCCATGGACGCTACCGTCACCGCCGCCCATCTCGAAGACCAAACTCGCCGTCTGATGAAGGAATCCGTGGACGGGCCTTCACAGGTCCATGCCGAGCTCGGCCAAGCCGTCGTCTGCAACCTCATCGAGCCGACCGATGGTTGTCTCGCCGGGGAGCGCCGACGGGATGAGATTGGCCTCCAGCCCGATCTGCAGCAGGACACTCCAGCTGCACAGAGCCTCGGACGGTGAATGCGCGTTCCGCTCGTCGTAGCGAGGGTCGTAGACGCCGTCATACACCCGCAGGAGCGTCTGAAGCGCGGCGATCACATCTGCGGTGTCGCCGCTGGCCCAGGCGCTCACCAGGGACTGCTCGAAGGGCTTGAGCTCCTCGGCGACCTTCTTGTGGCTCATGAGCCTGCGAAGGTTCGAGCGCAGCGCCATTGCCGCAGTTTCGAGCGTCGCGCCCGCTTCCGGGACCGTGAGGTAGGCCGGGTCGACATGAGCCAGGCGCATCGAGTTGAGTTTGGGGCGTCCTTTCAGCGTGAGCTGCTTTGCGAGATCGTTTGCCGCGGCCTGCTGGTCGATCCGGAAGATGAAAGCGCCAGTCTTCGTCGTGTTGGCGCGCCCATAGTCCACAACGCCCCTGCCGGCGACCATCTCAACTCGCCAGACTGGTTCGGGATCTCTCTTCCAGAGATTGCCCTCGCGCATCATCAGGTCGGATGCGACACGAACCGCCCTCGCCTGCTGCCATTCCCGCCCGTCTCGCGAGATGTCGGCCATCTGAGCGATCGCTACGGCCTCATCGGGCAGAATGTCGCCCTTGAGGTCGACCGGCTTCTCGAAGGGCCAGAATTTCTCGAACCTCCATGCATTGGGGTCGTGAAGCAGGTCGGGCGTGACCGGGCGCTGATCCTGAAGCCGCATGGCGCGGCGGAGGGCGCCATCGAGCCCTTCGAAAGTGATCGAGACAGTCTGCTTCGGGGATTTGCCCCATTCACCCGTGTGGCGCTCGTACTGCAGCTCCAGCGCCTTTATGGGGTTACCCTCGGCAACCGGGATCTCAACCGGGGTCGAAGAGCGCATGAACTGCCAGCGCTCCTGACGGGCGCGCTTGCGCCGTCCGAAGACAGCGGAGCGGTGGTCCGCCCAGGCGACGATCTTGGCCATGTGTTCGACTCCCTGTTCGGCAAGGAGCCTACGATCCAGCGCTGCAAGCCAGAATGGCCATTGTCGGATGCGGAGGCTCACGCCACCTTGCCGGAAGCAAGGAGAATCTGATGCCCCGCGAATTCCGCAACACGGTCGAGCCGCTACTGATCCAGACCGCGAAGGGCCGGGTAAAGGTCACGCCGATCGCCAGCAACGAAGCCTATGTCCGGGTCGAGAATGACGATGGCGTCGTGATCCGCGGGATTCCCGTCACCGGCAGCGAGCACTTCGTCATGACGAAGGATGGGATCACCGGCCGCAATGAGATGCCGAACTCCCGTTTCACCTTCAAGGGAATGCGCAGCGACCGCGTCTACGAAGAAGCCCCTGCCGGGACATCTCGTGAGCTGCTTGAAGTGATGCGCGGGGCCGTCGAAACGGCTGCCCTGGAGAACGCACGCACCTTTGCCGAAGCCGGGACAATCGCTGCATCGAACAACCTGCTGCGGGTCGAGGAGAACATCGCCAAGAAGCGCGAGGAGCTCCAGGCCCTCTTTGACGAGCGCGCAAAGCTTGCCGAGATCGAAGCGGAGGCCGAAGAGGCTCTGGCGCAGTTCGAGCCTCAGGAACGCCGGCCCGGGATGTAGGTTTGTGACTTTCGAGCTCCGATCTGATCGTCCTCACAGAGACCGAATTGGAGCCCGATATGCAACGCGCATTCCTGATCCAGACGCGCCAGAAGGCTGACGAACCCACCCAGCGTCGCGCCGTGTGCCGCGAGCACATCGTCGTCCTTCGTGAGACCGGCCCATCGGAAACCTTCCCCGTCGGCGCGACGTTCGCGACCCGCTACTATGGCGGCCAGGACGCGGAGAGGAAGGCGTCAGAAGATGCGGCCGCCGGCCTCAATCGTCATCACCAGGTCGATCACGTCCGCGCCTTCACCAGCACTGACGGCCTGCGCCGCGCCTGGGTGCAGGCGCCGGCGGAAGACCGCCGCGAGATTCGCGTCGCGACCGTCGTCGCGGGCGACGAAAACGGTGTCTGGATGAAGCCCTTCAGCGAGGCGGAGCGCCAGGTGCTGCGTACAGAACTCAATCTCGATCCCTCCGATTCCTGCACCGATCTGGCTGTCTTCCGTCGGCGCAAGGGCACAGGTATCGAGGCCGTCGCGCGAATCTGCGAGGATGTTGTTGTCGACTTCACTCCCCTGGCTGTCGACGTCAGCGCCGAGGCGCAGGCCCTGCTCGAAGCCCGCTTCGCGCCGGCGCCGCAGGCTGAAATGGCGATGTGACAGGCGCGGCCGGCTTAGGGGCCATCCGACTCGATCTCGAAACCGGAGAACTCAATCCGGAGCCGCATAACCTCATCCGCCGCCACGACCCGGGCCGCCGGCGGCGCAGCCCCCGCCTCTTTCGTCCAGAGGAACGGGTAGAACGACCAAGCCATCGAGATGGCAGGCGCAGGCTCCCTGAAAGCCGGAAGCCGGGCGAACCGATCATAGAGTGCGTCGCGGTCGCCAGTCAGGCACCAGGCGACGAAATCCGCGTAACCGATATCGAGGCAGGACCAGGCGACACTGTCGGCTGCCAGATGGAAGATCTGCCCGAGATCTGCTGGCCCAAAGCGCGCTCCGTTCAGCGCGAAGATGCCGCCGAGCACGTCATTGGCGACGAACACCACATCTCCGAATCCATCGATCGCCTCGTTGACCGTCAGAAGTGAGCGCTCGCTTCCTGCGCCGAACAGGCGGATGCGGCCGGCATCGACCAAGATGCCGCCGGTCTCGTAGGCGACCGCGCCGAGCACCGATCGCGTCGTAACCTGCAATCGCAAAGCACCTTCTCGCGCGCGCCCTCATCAGGTGTGAGGATCACCGCGTCGTCTGAGGATCCAGCCCACTGCTGGATAAGCGGCAGGGCCGGGTCGTCGACGTCTGTCAGTTCGGGCAGAGGGCGCATCAGACGGGTCTCATCGTGCTTCAATCTTGACGCCATAGCCAGTGTCGATGCCGGCGATTTCATCGAACAAGCTAAACGGGCTTAGCTTGCTCTTCCTTGCAAATCGCATTTTTTCGCTTCCACACTTCCATTTCGCATGATCGGCGCGCGCTACCGTGTCATCATCGCTGAAACCTGAGCTGCGACAGCCATCGCAAAGCTTCCGCCAGGTCTCGCCCCAGGCCAAGTCAACGATCGAGTCGCCGCCCGGTTGCGATCGGCCGGTGATGACGCAGATCGCCATGAGTGAGCCGCTCTTCATGGTAGCCTTCGCCATGGTGGAGCGCCTTTATTCAGCCCCCTCCATGAAGGCCATCCGGGTCTCTGATCGAACGGCCCTGAGGTCGCCTTCGGGAAAAGTGCGGTGCACTGCACCTGCACTGCACGCGCACTGCAGGTGCACAGGGTGTGCACAGCAGAAAACGCCATGAAAACCCCATGGGAAGGCGTTTTGGAGGGGCTTTTGTGGCAGGTAGCGAAGGGTGGGTCGAGCTCTAGGATGCGCTGTGCGAGGCTGCCAGAGGGTCGTCGAAATCTGCGAGTGACACGGATTTTTCTACGCGAAATGGCATTATCGCGACGCGCGGGTGGAGCGCCTCGACCTCGGCTCAATGCTCATGAGGAGCCATGGTGTCCATGGCGATCAGATCAGATCCCGAGGGGCCGGTTCTGCGGCAGGGTATCAGGCGTCGCCGCCGCCACAGCTGCCGCCATCGGAGCCGCCCGATCCGCAGTCGCTGAAGCCATCGGAGGCCATGAAGGTCACAGGAGCGCCGCCATCGGAGCTGGAGGGTGCCAGCGGGCGGGTACGGCCGGAGGATGATGGCCGTCGCGCATGGCGGGCACGGGGCCCTTCCCCGATATCCTCGATCTCATTCGGCTTAGTGGCCGAAATCACGAAGTGGATCGTCAACCCGACGACGACGACCCCAATGCCAACCACAGCGTAGATCGCTCGTTCGCGGACATCGCCTTCGGCCCACCAGATGAGCGTGAGGAGTGTCGAAAATGACGCGAGGAGGGGTGCGAGTGCCTTGGTCATGGGTTAGCGGCGTACCTCATGTGATGAGCCTTTTACGGGATCGACGGCCATATGCGGGGCGAAATGTCGAAGACGGACTATCCGGTAACGACGATTCGTTTTCGCCCGGATCCAGAAAGCTGCTCCGGTAGGAGGCGTCCGGTTCGAGGGGGCGGTGGCCCGCTGAGAGCTGCTGGAAGGCGCTGAGGGGCTCAACGACGTCTTCCAGAGGGGAAGATGCGCGGTTGCCCTCAGAGGCGCTTCAGGAACCAGCGGCAGCCGCCGGTAATGCAGGCAAGCCCGGCTGCGGCCGTCAGGAAGTGAACGATGGCCTCCGGCGAGGCGATCTTCCCGAGCCGCATCAGGCTTCCGAACTCATGTGCTGACGAGACTGAGAAGAAGCCGATACCGATCATCGCCAGGAAGACCAGGAACTGGATGGGTGACATGGTAGGCTCACGGCTCCAGGTGGAAGGTTTTCAGGTCATCCGGGCGGCGGATGTCGCCGCCGCCTGGAAGCGGGATCACGACCGAATTGTTGGTCAGCGCCCAGGTGCCGGCCTCTGGGACCGTCGAGACGCCGTCCTTGTCGCGCATCCTGTCGAGGGTCAGGCTGTCGAGGCGGACAATGCGAAGCTCCTTCTGGCCGCGCGCCTTGGCTGCCGCAGCCGCCTCCTCAGGGCTCGCGACGACGCCCGCCTCCTTGAGCTTCTGTGCGAGGTCGTGGGGCACGTTGCGGATCAGCTCCGGCGTGAGCTTCTCGTTACTGTTCAGGAGGTCGAGCACCGCCTGGAGCTGCTGCATCTCGCCGCTCGCACCCTCGGCGCCCTTCTCGGCGACCAGCTTGCGAGCGCTGTCGACGACCGTCTGGGTATCGATCTTTCCATCGGCCGCGGCCTTTGCAGGCTCTGTGGGCTTTTCGGGAGCGGTCGCAGCGGCCGGCTGACCGGGAAGCGGGGGGATGGCCGGCGCCGGCGTCTTGACCCGGGCAATGGTGGCCGGAAGCTGCTGCAGGGGCTCGCTGGCCTGGGTCATGACCTCGGGCGCCGTCGCGACCGCAATAGCGGCAGACTGTCGGGGCATGACGCGATCAGCAATCAGGACGCCACCGAGCATCAGCACAGCAGCCCAGGGCAGCACCGTCGACGCCTTCAGAGGGAAGCGGGCGGTTCTCAGCGGCTGGGCAATCGAGACCGAGGGCTGCGTGTTTTCGGTGCTCTGCGATGCGACCGAGGCACCGTGGAACGTCGCTATGCCATCGAGCGTCTTGCCGGCCTCCGCCTCGGAAGGCCCGCTGAAGACGTTTTGTTCGGCGCCGGCCTTGCTCTTAACGACGGCCCACTGGCCGTCGGCGCCGGAGACCGAGAACACTGCCGGAAGGCCGTCGGCCTCGATGATGGTCAGGCGCTGGCCCGCGACATGCTCGATGATCTGAGAGGTGGACACCGGCGACTCCGTTCGATTCGGACGCGACCCGAAGGATCGCACTATCTATCCTTGGTGACGCCCTACGAGCGGGCGTTCAACTCCTTTTTGGTCGGAACCTTGAGCTCATCCACGCCTCGTTCACCCATGTAGTGGGTGATCCCCTCGACGGCCTTGCCGACTTTGGGTTCGCTGATCGGCTTGCGGGCGATATTCTCGTGCCAATAGTGCGAGATCGCGCCTGCGCCCTCGATGTGGAATTTGCGCCGTCCGACGTTGTTCAGGACGTAATAAAGGCTCCGATCGATCGGCTTCAGCCAAAGGAAATCGCTCGTCGCCAGAACGCCGGCGCCGTCGCGGGCCTTGAAAAGCAGGTGGATCAGCGCGGTCGAGGTCCACGCATGGTTCGCGGTGTGCTCGGCAACGAGCTCGCGGATCTTCGGGTTCTTCAGATAGGGGTCGATCAGCAGCTTCAGCGCCTCGTCCCGCTGCTCCCCTTCCTTGGTGACGTAGACGTAGGTGATGTCGCCGCGAAGCTTCTCGGCCTCCGAGCTGCCGCGCAGATGGAAATGGGCCCCGATAATAGCGACCAGGCACTGCATGTAGAGCGGGAGATTGTCGATCCCCTGCCACGGCAGACCGAGCTGTTCGATGAACGCCTGCTCGGCCTTGGCGTAATCCTTCACCTTGCGGTCGACGACCTCGATGTTCCGCTCCAGGAGCCAGTCGTGGGGCTTGCGCTGAGGCGCCATCTCCGTCCAGGGCTTCTTCGGATCGAAGCGAGCGCTAAAGAGCGCCGTGCGCCAATGGCGGGCATTGTCTTGCGCTAGCGTGACCAAGTTGAGCTTGCGCTTGAACCCATCGCCTTTCATCCGGAACATCACCACAAGGGCGAGAGACCCGGTGATGGTCGCAACGATGTATTTCGCGCGCTCTCCGATCAGCGACTTGAAGGTGTAGAAGTCGGAAAAGCTGATCAGCCAGGGGTCCTGATTGCCCTTCAGCGTCGCCTCGATGAAGGCGAGGATGTTCTGCCCGGTCTGGCCGAGCCCCATCGTCAGCTGGATGAGCTTGATCAGAACCCAATTGATGGCGAAAGCCGGGTAGATGATCGCGGGCTTGGCAAGCATCCAGATGCCGATCAGCACCATCGAGATGACGATGATCGCGACGATGCCGGTGGCTTCGGTATGACTTCCGCCGGTCTGGTCGTTGCGGGCTGCCATCAGTCTCTCCTGGGGATTTCGTGCTGGGTCTCAACGCCCGGAAGGGCGTCGAGACAGATCAGGTGTCCGCGTCCTGCGGGAGCTCGACACGGCTCGACGGCATCAGGTTCGCGAGGCTGTCGAGCATGTTGAAAGCAGGCTCGGGCGGGAGCTCCGCAGTCGGCGCGACCGAGACGGCGTCGTAGGGCGCGGGAGCCGGCTGAGCTGCAGCCGGATGGGGTTGTGCCACGGGCATGTAGCTCGCCGGGAGCGGGACGATGGTGATCCCGTCCGTCTTCTCGCGAGCATTGAGCCGGCGCTTCAGGCTGAGACGATCGACCAGGCTCGGCGGCATGTCGCCGGCCTCGATCATGGCACGCAGGCCACGCTTGATGGCCTGGCGCATGATGTCGGAAGTCCTGCCGGCGGCCGACAGGGCTTGCGCGAGCTCAAGGACCGCCTTGTCGTCGTCGACATTGGGCCAGAAGTAGACGCTGACGCGCTGGGCCTTCCGGTTGATGGTCCGCTTGGTCAAGAGACTGCCTTCTCGATCAGGCCGCGTTGCGGCCCTGCTTGCGCTGCTGGAGGCGCGCGGACTTCCACAGACCGCGCGCATTGGCGAACTCCGGGTCTTCCACGGTGACGCCGTTTCGCAGCTGCTTGGGCGCGTTCGGGAAGAGCGCGGCGCCGCCGCCGACGAATACGACAGCGTTCATCGTCGCGGCCGAGGACAGCTTGCGCTCGACCTCACGCTCGATCTGCGTCTCGATCTCGCGCACGGCCGCCTTCACGAGGTCTCCGATCTCCTCGACCTTGTTCCACATGCGGATCTTGTGCGTGCGGATCGCCAGGTCGAGATCTTTGATCGGCAGGCTGTCGCGGAAGCCGAACTTCTTGTGCAGCGCCTGCTCCAGCCCCTTGTAGACGTCCAGCACACCGAGGTTCGAGGTGCCAGAACGCTTGGTGTCGATCTTGCTGCCGCCGGAGATGACGGCGATGTCGGTGGTGCGCCCGCCGATGTCGACGATCGCGACCGGGCCGCTGATATCGACACCAGGCCGCGGCTTCAGATTGTCATCGAGCGCGTAGTCGAAAAGAGCCGCGACCGCCTGGCAGCCGATATCAGCCCCGACGACGCGGGCGAGCTTCGTCTCGGGAGAGATCGAGGTGACCGCCTTCAGCAGGTTGCCCGTTTTCGTGCGGATCTTCTCCTCGTTGATCGCGCCGTCCGGCGAGAAGTAGTCAGCAACCGGCAGGCCGGTGATCAGCTCGACATTGCGATCGCGATAGCCAGCGAGCGCGAGGCCGTGATGTGCCAGCACCCGGTTCATCGTCGAGGTGTGGAAGCTGTCGAACTGCGTGTTCTCGGACTCGACCTCCTCCGAGACGGTGTACTCGTCACCCTCTTCGGCGCGGTAGCAGTCGACGAAGCCGCCGCCGTCGATCGATGCGATGCGATGGCGCCCCGAGCGAACGGAGGTGCGAAATACCTTCCGGATGGGCTCGCTGCCATCGAGCGGCGAGCCGAAAATCTTGATCTGGGCGTAGCCGTCGTCGATGGCGACGAGAAAGGGATTCTTGGCCATGGTGTCCTCTCTAGCCCTCAGTCCGGGCGGCGTTGGAAATCGATGCGGCCGCGTTCCTTGAAGCGGCCGAGAGCGGGGCGGTGATCCCCGATGAGCCAGGCCCGCAGGGCCCGGAAGGCAGATCCGAGCGACATTCCGCGTCGCTCAAGGAACCAGAACAGGAACAGGACCGCCGCCGTCAGCGTGACCGTCCAGACCCGAAAGTGGATCAGGGTGAAAAGAACGAAGACGCCCGCGCGGGCGTCGACCTTCCAGAAGCGCGCCGGCTTCGATGTTTCGCGCCAGTGAGCCATCAGGGGGACCTCTGACCGACAACACGTCCCGTCAGGGCGGCCTCGACGCAGCCGGCGATCACTGCCTTGTCCTGAGCCTCGAGGATCCTGACGATCGACGGCTCGCGACGAAGCGCGTTACGAACCTGCTCGGCGAAGGGGGCGACTTGCATGAGAGGCGAACTCCGTTTCGCGGTGGCACCAGAACGAACGGGGCGCGCACGCCTTGCCCGCGCGAGGCGGCCCGCGACACACTGGTCACAGTCGGTTCGCCACGGCGTCCCGCAGGAAAAATGGACGGTGCGATAACCCGTGTCGTTGCAGGCTTCGCAAGTGATGTGGCGATTGCTCGTGGACATCATGCAGCCTCCCGATCGGCGCGGACGCGGGCGTGCCAGTGCTCCTGCGACAGCAAGCCCTCGCGGTAGGCGAGATAGGTCGATTCCGAGAGGGTCCGGGACACGGCTCGCTTGCCGAGCATCATCTTCCGAGCAAGCGCTGGCCAGTCGTCCGGATCCTTGCCGAGGAAGGCGTTGCGCGTGGCGCTGTCGAAGATCATGAATTCTCGGCAGGCGATGCGGCCGCCACCGACCCGCGGGAACAGCAGCTGGGTCACGACCATGCGCAGCGACTGCATGATATCGTAGCCGACCGCTCGCTTGGCCTCGGCCGGGAACGGCTGGACCAGGCGCCGAAGCGTTTCCGGCACGCCAATGACGTGCGTCGTCGAGTAGACGAGATGGCCTGTGAGCGCAGCCTCGACGCAGCCTGAGATCGTGGCCTTGTCGCGGGCCTCGCCGATCAGGATGATCGTGGGCTTGCGGCGCAGCGCGTTGCGGACCGCGTAGGCGTAGAGGCTCTCCTGCGTGTCCTCCCCGCCGCCGTCGTGCGGCCGCAGGTGCCGACCGACTTCCGTTTGCGCGACCGAGGCCGAGGGATCGACGATGCCGTCGTAGACGTATTCGATCGGCGACGAGTATTCGAGCACCTTCTCGTTCGCGTTGGGCTTCGACACGATGTCGCCAATCAGCGAGGACAGCAGCGTCGACTTACCCGAGCCCGTCGGGCCGGTGACGAGCACAAGGCCCTGGCCAGGGCGCATGTTCTGGATGATCTCCGGCTCGACATTGAGATCGACAAGCGGGATCGGCCGGCTCGGCAGCGTGCGAACCGTGATCTGGTAGCCGGTGGACTGCGGGATGCGGATGCCCGTGACGTTGACACGGTAGCGCATCTGACGCCCGTGGATTCGAACCTCGTGCGAGGGGTCGAGATCGTAGCCGGCCTGAACCATGCCGGGGCCGTGCGTCTGGTAGACGTAGCGGACCAAGTCCTCCATCTCGTCGTTGGTCAGCGGGCGCTGGGTGATCCGAACGATCTCCGAGCCGATTTCCGCCTTCACGAACTCGTTCGTCTGGAAGGTGATGTCAGACGCCTTCCGCTCACCGGCCCAAATCAGGAGCTCGTCGAAGCTGTCGCGGGTGAAGCGCCCTGTGATCGGCAGCACGCTGCCATCGTGCCGCCCCGCGAAAACATCGCGGCGCGGAACGGGAGCAGGGGCTTCGACGGTGAGCTCTTCCTGGGACATGGCGATCAGAACGTCTCCGGGGCCGCAGGGGCGGGTTTCGCGGGCGCTGCCTTCACGGGCGCGGTGGCAGGCTTGGAAGGCGCTGCACGGCCGTCCCAGACCCTCCGGTTCGCGGAAGGCCGGTGTGCCGGCGCCTTGGGGCGCTCCGACGCCGGTTTCGCCGCCGGCTTCGGCGGAGTCGCCCCGGTGGTGGTGCCGTTCGGGCCCGGGGTCGTGGGCGCAGCCTGCCAGTCCTTCGGCGCGTCGACCTTCAGGCTCGGATCGCGGGTGATCCGGATGGCGCGATCGTTGACGCGCATGTCCTGACCGGTGCCGGTGGTGCCGAGGCGGGCGTCGGAGACAACCGGGGCCGAAACCTTGTTCTGCTCCAGCAGCGACTTGTAGCGGACCATGCCGTTGAAATCGCGCTCCAGCCGCTCCAGGTCGGCCTGGAAGATCTCGCGAGCCTGCTTCTGGCCCATGGCCCAGCCTTCGCTGACCCAGCGCTTCCACTGCTCACGCTCGGTCGAGTCGCGCGGCAGAAGGCTGTCCGGCGGCGGCTCCGGTGTGCGGTAGTCGCGAACGAGATATGACTGCCAGATCGGCGGAACGGCAGTGAAGCGTGCCTGCTCGACGATTTCGTAGACGGTGTCGGCAACGCGCAGCGTCTTCCCCGCCTCGCTGGTCTCCCACGCCTCCTTGGCCTCGGCGATGACCGGCGGCAGGATCATGACGTTGTCAGGGCCCTTGATCATCGTGCGCTGGAAATCATAGGTCCGCGCGATCTTGTTCGACTGCTCCTGCAGCATTCGGTTGATCGTGCGGCTTTCCCACGCCAGACCGGCGCGAGCGCCGTAGGACAGGGCGGCGTCCTTCATGGCGCCGCCACGCAGCTTGTCCTCGCCTTCCTTGACGGTCTTCTGGCCGGATGGCGCCTTGTTGACGACCTCCTCCAGCGACGGAACCGCTTCGGTCGGAATTTCAAGCTTGCCGGCTTGATAGCCCGGGTTCACCGCGGACGGATCGGGAGCGACCTTGATGGGCGTCGCGGCGCAGCCAGCCAGGGCGAACGCCGCGGCGGAGGTCAGCAGGAACGTGCGAACGGTGGGAATGAGACGAACGCTCACTGATGCCTCACTTGGTCATCTTCCAGGCCGAGCCGCCGCGCTGCGGCCGGACACCGGCATTCAGGTAGCGGAACTCGATACGGCGCTCGGATTCGATTGCCGCGACCTGGCCGAAGGGCTGGGTCTGCAGGCCGATGTTCTCCATGATCTTCACCGCAGCGACGTCGCGCATCGAGACGTTGACGATTACGGGGGTGGCCGGCGGGTTGCCGATGACGCGGAAGTCCCAGCCGACCAGACCCGCCATGCGGCGCGCCGCCTCTTCACCCGGTCCCGTCCATTCCATGGTGGTGGTGCGACGAAGATCGGCCGGTACGCCGGCGAGGCTCTCCTGAACGGGCTTCGGCACCGGAGCCGTTCGGGCGGTCTGGATGCGAGCGAGCTCCTCCTGGGCGCGAGCGGAACGCGAAGCGGATTCGGCGAGGAGCTGGGTGGCGTCGGGCCCTTCGACCGCGATCGGTTCGACCTGGACCTTGTTGGCGCATCCTGCCGCCGTCAGGGCGACTGTCGAAAGCACGGCGCCGACAAGCGCTCTGCGGTTGAGCATCATGCAAGTCTCCTGGTCCTTCGAGGACCGAACGAAATTCGAGGATCAATCCTTCATCACGAAGGATCGATTTCACGATTCATCGTCCGTGCAAGATCGCGATTTGGCAATCCTTATTTCCTTTCTCCCCGTGGATAGCCGGTGCACAGCACGCGCAGTGCCTGCGCACTGCGCGTGCTGTGCACGACATGTGCACCCTCGGCTATGTCGTTACCGTTTGATGGAAACGCGATTCAAACCCTCGGCGCGCCGTTACCATGTGCCGGAAAAGCCGAGCAGTGTTCCGGAAATCTCGCGCAGACTAGCGGGAACCCGATTCCTTCTGTCGGAAGCCCGTTACGAAGTTGCGGAAACGCGTTACCTCATGGGCCTTCCATGGGGCTTCATTCCCTTGGAGGGCCCGTGCGTCACGGATTTTTCGACGCCAAACTGGCGCGGCATTTGCGCCTCACGAAACGACGGGGTTTGCACCCAAAATCGGCCGTGTGATGGGGCTTTAGGGTCATTCCATGGGCCAGCCATGGCAGTTCATGGGGATTTCGATGGGCGCTCGGTGCCGATTTAGCGATCCTGTCGGGGTCGTTCGGGCCACGGAGCGAAATTCGTGGCTGCGGAGTCCGATGGTGGCAGTGGATCGGTCGCTCATGGGGTGATGGGGCTGAGTCCGATGAGCTCCTGACGGGGCGCGAGAGCCTCGTGTTTTTGGCCATGGGCGCCATGAGAACAATGCGTGAATCTCGGAGCAATCTCGGCGCCCATGGCGATGGATTCATCGGTCCAGGTGGTGCCGCTCCATATCCTTTGCGGGTCGAGGAGGTCGAGGAGCGGTAACGCGTTTCCGCATATCTGTAACGGATTTCCGCCATGGCGCCCCATGGACAAGGACTGAGAGCGAGTGCCGAAGGACCCGGTAAAGGATTGGATGCGGTAATCTGTTGCACAATTGCGGAAACGCGTTACTTTTTTGGGAAGTAACGGGGGGACGAGAATTTCTCTCTGAAAACGATTCTTCGATGGAGCTTCCAAGAAGCCCACGAAATCGCCCTCATCAATCAGCCCCCTAGGCCCCTCTCCGAGGACCCATGAGCAGCAGCAATCCCAAGCAAGAGCCTTCGTCGAACACGCCCAGCCAGGCGCGTCCACGACCGGCAGCTGTCGCCGCCCGGCCGGCCGTCGCAGGCGCCCTGCTGCCCCGGCTGCGCGGTGCCGGCACGATCGGCTGGGACGTCGCCCTCGTCGGCGGCGAGCTCAGCCGCGATCTCTCCAATGTTGACACCACGGCAAGCCGGGAAGTCGCCCAGGGGCGCGCGGAATTCCCCAATGTTGACACGAATGCGGAAGGTGCAGCGACTTCTGATAACAGGCCTTCGCCTTCGCCCAAGCCGAATGGTCGGCCGGGCAAGGTGCCGGGAATACCCGGGCTGGGCGGCGTAGACGTAAAGCCGGAATCGGCTCCTCAGCCTCGCCGCGTTCCCGGTGGCATGCCCCGGAAGCCGGGATCTCCGACCCCGTTTTCGGTTCGGCCCAGTGACGAAGCCGTGCGGGATATCAGGAATTCGGCCAAGGCCGAGCTGGAGCGCGCGGCGAAGAGGCGTCGCGATGGCCACGACGGGACCGCGACTGCACCTAAGCGGGCTGCGAGCACGGTCGCGATGTATCACAAGCGAGGGGAAGATCTCGTCAAACGGTTCCGCCGCGAGCGCGGGCTCAGCTCCGACGTCGAGGCCTTCGACCCTGTCGAATTCGCCCACTGGTGCCGAGGGCTTCGCTACTCCGTCGCCCCGTCAACCTGGCGGCAGTATCGGCAGGCGATCCTGATGGTGCTGGAGCCGCTCGCCTCGGAGAAGGTCGAGGAGGCGATCGCGCTTATCGAGAACGATGACCGCGGCGACATCGAGATGGGAACCGCGGAGGCGGTCACAAGCGATACGGTGCCGGAAGAGAGCCGGCGGCTGACTTCGGCAAAGAAGGCCAAGCAGGTCAGCTTCGACGAGTTCCAGCGCCTGCTGCTTTATCTCAAGGTCCGTCGTCGCTCGAAGAACGCGGAGATCCTCCGCGCCTGGATGATTGCGGGCATCAGCACCGGTTTGCGGCCGGGCGAGTGGCAGGCGACCGAGCTGCGCATCTTTCCGATGGCGGGGCCGGAGTCTTCCGGCGTCGGGGTGCCGCCTGACAAGCGGCGCAAGGCCTTCCTGTTCGTGATGAACGCGAAGACCACGAACGGTCGCGGGAACGGCCTGGTCCGGACACTCGATCTGACCTTCTGCAGTGATGCTGCTCTCAGCGCGATCCGACGTATGTCGGAAACGGGCCGGCGTTGGCACGCCGAAGGGCGCTTCAGCGACGAGATGGAGAATGTGGCGAGGACGCTCTATCTGTCTGGCAAGCAGATCTTCCGGAAGAAGAAGCTCCAGATCTCCCTCTACACGTTCCGGCACCAGTTCATCGCGAACATGAAGGCGCTGGATCTCCTGCCTGAGGAGATTTCGGCGATGGTCGGCCATGTGAGCGATGAGACGGCGGCGCACACCTATGGGAAGAAGCGTAGCTCCTGGTCGATCGATCGTATCCTGGAGCGTCCGCGCCCGATCCATGAGGAAGTCCAGAGCGTGAGGCGGACGCTGAGGTTCCACCAGGATCGCATCACCTTCGACCGTATCGTTCGCGGCGAGAGGGTCGGAAGCGACGCGATCAAGGGCGCCTTGCCGGATTGAGGCTGTAGACAGGCGCGTTGTCGCCTCGCCACCAACCTGCCGAACCATAGCGCCGGCGCGACTGCCCCTCTCTCGGGTGCGCCGTGCCGGCGTTTTCGTTTTCGGCTCCCGTCGATGGGTATCGAGCGCCCGACGGGGCTTCGGGGTAATCGCTGACGCCGTCCCTCCGGACGGTATTCGTCGCACCAGCTGAGCAATCGCACAGGGACGGGCGGATTCTCACGCAGGCGGTCGAGGCCTTGGCCGGGATTGCGCGATCAAGCACGCATTGAGATCGTCGTTGATCAGGACCGAGGGCTCCTATCGAAGATGGGGTGTCGCGGGGCCGTCGAAGAGATCCGGGGCGCCGAGCGCGTCATCGTCATGACGAAAGGTCGCGAGCAAAGCTGCGCAGTCAACATTGAGAGGCCGGGAGCTCGTGGCGATCGAAAGCGCATCGTCCGGCCGATCGATGGCATGGAGCGTCTGGAGATATGGGGTGTGCGCGAGCAGGAGCGCGAGGAACCCCACAGAAGCCCCGTGAGGGGCTCAGGCGGTGTCGACAGGATTGGATCGAAAGAGCATGGCGACGGTGCTGTGCGGCCGATTATGAGGCTCGTTTCTGGATTGTGGTCATTGCTGCCGTGTTGACACGGAAGCGCGATGCAAAGCGAGTTGACACGGCAGCGTTCGCGAGGTCGGTCAGTTGACACCGAGGCGAATGTGGTGAGGGGCATGGTCGTCGGTGGGCCCAAATGCAGTTGCGCATGAAGGGCAAGCGAAAGGGCTTTAGGTTGCTCGATTTTGAGCGTGATCCTTGACGGCATGAAGGATTGAGCGGACGCTTCTTCTCGACACCGAGGAAGGCATGAATCGCGACACGCTCAAGAACCTGATCGCGGCTGGCGTCGCCGGCGATACGATCCTGCTGAAGGAGCTCGCTCAATCCGCGGCCGAGCAGCTGGGGGATCGCGAGCTGATGGCCGAGGTCGACGAGATCTTCGGGTTGAGCCGTGAGCTCCCGATCGGGCTGGCTCCCCTGAAGCCGAAGAAGTCGCTCACCGATTTGAAGCTGCCTCCCGAAGTGGCGGTGATCGTCGAGGAGTTCATGGTCGAGGTTCGCCACGCGGAGGCATTGAAACGGCGCAAGCTGGATCCGCGGCACAAGGCGCTGCTGATCGGTCCTCCCGGCAACGGTAAGACGGTGTTGGCGACGGCGATCGCGGTGGAGCTCGGTTTGCCGGCCTACATGGTCCGCTATGACGACCTGATCTCGAAGACGCCAGGTGAGACATCGCGCAATCTCCTGCGCCTGTTCTCGTACGCCGCGCGGCAGCCGAGCATGCTCTTCTTCGACGAGTTCGATGCTCTCGGTCGCGAGCGCGACAACGACCAGGAGAGTGGCGAGATGAAGCGCGTGGTCTCCACGCTGCTGGTCCAGCTCGATGACGTGCCGTCGCACGTCGTCTGCATGGCCGCGACGAACCACGCGGGAATGCTCGATTCGGCCATCTGGCGCCGTTTCAACATCCGCATCGAGTTGCCGCGTCCGAAGCTGGAGCGCTTCGCTCCCTTCATGGAAGACGAATTCAAGCGCTATGGCTTCGAGCCCGACCCAGGCAAGGTCGACCTGCTGGACGCGGCCATGAGGATTCAGCCGGACCACTTCTCTGACGCCGAGCTGTTCACTCGAAACGCAATGCGCGCCTTCGTTGTCGCAGAGGATCGGGGAGCGCCCATCACGATCGAGGATGCGATCGCGCGCGAGCTCGACACCTGGGCGAATGGTCAGACGCGCCTTGTCTAAGAGGGACGATCGCACCCGAGAGCAGCCGGCCGTTCAGACTTGCATGTTCGCATGGCAGGCTTCCGGTATGAGCACGCTTCGATTCAAAATTCGCTTCCCTTATCGCGTCCGAGCCGTACAGCCGCGCAAGCGAGAGCCGGTGACCTTTGTCCTGCAGGGCCAAGCCGATATCGACATCCGAAGCTTCTCCGCGGAGCAGGTTCAGCTGGCTGTGGATCTCGTCCACCTCAAGGAGGGGAAGCAGATCAATCGCTACGTTCGATATGCGGTGGACGATAAGCTCTATGGTCCTCACCTCGGCGTCCAGTATGGGGTGGCCGCGCCGGGCGGGCGAATTCAGCGCCTTGAAAAGGGTGGCGACTGGAGAGAGTTCCTGAGCGCTGCTTGGTCGGCGGAGTTGACACGGTCGCTTATCGAAGAAAACCGCGTGGGAACCTCCCCTCTCCCGGCTGGCGAAGGCGCGCTCGACGCTCTTCCCGCGAACGTGACCAAAATCGTTGACGACGAGGAAGCCTCGACGCGCGATCTGGTGATGAAGGTTCTCGGTGAGAGCTTCATCTTCGTGGATGGAGTGCTTCACCGCGAGCGCCGGGCCCCGCAGATCGAGATCTACCACCAGATGCGAAACGGGAGCTACCCGACGATTGCTGATGATCCGGACCGAGCCGATGTCCTGTTCAGCCCCCTGAGGGCGCAAGAGGCGTTCAAGTTCCTCGAGGAGGGCGCGCCGGGGATCCGAGCCAAGATTTTCACCCCTTTCCCGGGGACGCTTGAAATCCGGAAATGGGACCGCGAGCTGGTCGGGCCGTTGGGTGAGCGGGAGCACAATGCAGCACGCATGCTGAGCGTGATGCTCCATCGCTTCGGTCCCTATATCGGGCAGATGCCGGCGGAACGGATCGATCAGCTCGCGCAGATGTCGCGGTTGCGGGACCGGGCTCGCGACGGCGATATCGAGGCTGGGTCCGATGCGCTCCCCCTGCTCGAAGGCTTCAGGAACGTCGGGCTGGGGATTCCGCGGCTGAGTGGGGAGGCGATGGCCGAGCTCATCCGAACCGTCGAGCTCGCGATCGAGTCGATCAATCGCTCGCCGCTGACGCCTCAGAAGATCGAGCCGGGTCTCGACGAGGACGGCCTCGGAGATGCTATGGCACTGATCATGGCGCCTTGAGGGAAAACGCAGTCCTGCACTGCGGCGGAAAGCAGCGCAGCGAAGGCGAGAGCCTTCTGATCATGTACGCCTTCGATCGCATTTTCGGGAGGGAGGGGTTCGCCTCCCATGCAGATGCCTTGCACGCCGAGATCGAGGTGCTTACCAGGGCAATCTTCGATCTCCGCATTGCCTTCAGGAATGGCTTGAAGCGATAGCAGGGAACGCTGAGAGGGTGCGTGATGGCGAAGGACAATCGCGCTCTATCGAGGGGCCTGATCTCAATCGCGTTGGCGACTTGGGTATCGCCGGGTCAGGCTGATGACTGGGTGATCGGAAGCGAGGCCGTCGTCAATGTGAAGGTCTCCTCCGACACGAACCCGATACCGTCGGCGTTCCCAGCGGCTTTCGAGCAGACGAGAAAGCTCTGGCAGGCCCATCCGAAAGCGACGCAGTGGCTCGTCAATATCGACTGGCCCGCGGCGCCGACCGGGGTGCAGTTCGCCCTTCGAGGGAAAGTCGTCTCGTTTGACAAGCGGGAGCCGACCGAATGGATGGGTCAGTTCGTCTTCAACGGGGGCTCAGAAAAAGGCGTCGTCGAAGCTGGACGTTGGTGTCGTGGTGGAGCGGCGAGAGACCTGCCCATGATCTGCGCGGAGGTCGAGAAAGCGATCGATCGCCGGAATGTGCGGCATCTGGTTGGGAAATAGGGTGTCGGCTTACGGCCGGGGCGCAGCCCTCGTCAGCGCCATCTCAAGCCGTTCGCGGATCTCGTCCATGCTCGCGAGCTGGGCCTGAAGCCTCTCAACTTCACCATCTCGAAGTTCGCGGTCGTCTTCAGCCCGAGCGATGATCTGCGCACCGGCATTTTCGATTGCGAGGAGACCGGCTTCGATCGCATCCAGATGGTTGACGCGCTGGCCGTGTTTCTTGGAAGGGCCAAGGGTGCGGCCGATGACGTCGAGGCCCTGTTCGAAGGCGAGGAGGTCCCACAGGCCTTCAACGATAGCGCGGTCTGGCTTGTCCCGGGTTTTTCCGAGCGGGCCCGCAGTCGTCAGCCAGCGAGCGAAATTCCCAGACACCGGTGAGCCGCATTCCTGGTGTTCGAGCACGCCGGCCACCATCGGGATTTCGGTCTCGTGACCACTCAGGAACGAGTAGGGCCGACCGCGGCCGAGTCGCAGGTCCCGCAGCAGGATGAGTTGCATGGTCGCGAGGTCGTCTTTCGTCGCCGAACGTTGGGCGAGGTCGTCCGCAATGGCCATTACGGTATCGACGTCGTCGTCGCGCTCGCCCCGGGCCCAGCGCATCGAGACAATCTTGTCCCATGACGAGCGAGCGAACACTGCAAGGCCGAGGATCTCCTTGATTGGTTCCTTCTGGCCCATGATCGCAGAGATGCGATCGATCGGGTACGCGATGCCGCCGTCGCGGAAATTGGTTGCGAGCTCGAAGGCGTCATCGAATTTGGGGAGACCGACCATGCTCGTGAAAAGCGAAGCGGCGACCTGCCCCGCATGCGGCACGATTTCACCCATGTCGCCCATCTTCCCGAAGATCGGGAGGCTTGCGGGCTCGAACATGTCGGTGGGTTTGAGCGGACCGAGCGCCAGAGCCGTCAGCGCATCGGGATAGCCACCAGTGCGACGTTCGACCATGAGGCCGACGACCTCCTCGTCGCGGTCGATGGCGAGGCCGGTGACGCCGTCGTTGACCATGAAGCTGCCCATCTCGCCGCCCGCTACCAATTCGAAGGAATCAGGATCGATTCCTTACCTTGGGCGCAGGATATGGGGCAGATCCGAAAGCAGCAAAGAACAGGCCGCGGCGATCAGCCGAAGCGGGGCTGGGGAGCGTGTGGCTCGATCGCGAAGGCCTGCGCGCGAGGGTCGTCGCCGGCGAGGACCTCGGCGACCTTGTCGGGCCCGAACACCAAGATTTGGCCAGCCAGGCTGCGGAACGCGAACATGGACCGCGCGCCGACAGGTCGGAGCTCCCCAGAGACTGCCGAGAGTTCGGACCAGGTTCTCCTGCCCACAGGCAGTGTGACGCCGGTGATCGATTCGATTGGCTCACCTGCCCACTCGGAGAGGCGCTGACCGTCAGTGACGTCACGAACTGCGAGGAACCGGGGATCGTAGGAGGCAACCCTGATGAGATCGCTTACGGATACAAGGGCGCGCGCGGTTGTCGGATAGTCGGAGGTCAGTCGGCCGGCGGCAACGACAACCCGGTCGTGGAACGTGCGGAGATTCTGTGCGCCGTGGATGTTGCCTTCGAAGAAGCATGAAGTCATCTCGGCTCCCTCCTCGATCGTGGCCACAAGCGCACTATGAGGACGAACCAAGGCCTCGGTGGGCGAGCCGGGGCGCGGGACATAGATGCCGATCATGGGGTCTCCGAGCAGGGAGCTTCAAGGTTTCACCCATACTCGCTACTCTGGTTGCAGGTTTCAATCTGGGATTCGGCAATGGCTCTTGTTCTTCTCCCCGGCTCGCCAGCCGGGCGCCATAGGGGCGCACCGGCATAAGTCGGAGGACATCGTGCATCACAAACGTGTTTCGCGGGCGACCAGGCGCTGCTGTGCGCTGTGCAAGCCCCACAAACAGCCTGGCTGCAGCAGGCCCGGCAAGGATATGCGCTTCGGAAATCGTCGCCGTTACGAGGCGGGGCGCGCTCAGCTCAAATGCGAAGGTCTGCGCCCCAGATCTTAATTTGAGCGAACGGGCTTGAAGGAATGGATTGTCATCCTACATGGATCGTCCGCCCATTCCTGTGGATACCTTCCAGCCATTGGTTGGACCCAAGAAACGAATCCTTTACCAAGGTAAGGTCTTCGCTAAGGGTCCAGCCATGTCCGCGCTCAATCAGACCGTCGTTCCCTTTCCTGCTCTGAAGCCCGGGGTCATCTCCGCGGAGCAGTCCAATATCGTCGACCTCGATGGACGCAGAGCTGAGCGATTTCTGCTGACTTCGCTCGACATTTTTCTCAAGAACCCACCATCCAATGAGTTCGAGCGCGGATTTTTGGCTGCTCTGACCGCTGTTTACCGGCAAGGCCTGCGTCGTGGAGAAGGCGACGCTCGGCTCATCGCGGCATCTCGCCTCGTCGGCGTCGTGTGATGCTCATCCCCGGCAAACAGAGGCGGGCAGGTTGTGTCTCGCATAGGGATAGAGATCAATATCATTGATTGAGGGCGCATTCCTTGCGGCGCCCTGAGAGGTGTCGTGATGCCCGTATTCGAACCGATTGACCAGTTCGTCCTCGCCCAGGTCATGTCCGCGCCGTACCTCGGTCCCGAGGAAGAACGCGAACTCGTTCAGGCCTTCCAGGAGACCGGGTGCACCCGTGCCCGCGATCGGATCGTCCTGTCTCATGGGCGCCTGGTGCTGAAAGCCGTCAAGAAGATGGCGGGCTACGGCATGTCGGAAACTGATCTCTTCCAGGAAGGCCAGATTGGGCTGATCGAGGCGCTGAAGCGTTTCGATCTCGGCAAGCGCGGGGAAGTCGAAGGCGCTTCGGGACCGGCGGCGGGCTATCGCTTCGCGACCTATGCCTCGTACTGGGTCAAGGCGATGCTCAACGACTTCATCATGCGTAATCAGAGCCTCGTGAAGATGGGCACGACCGCTGTCCAGAAGCGGCTGTTCTTCAAGCTGAAGGCGACTGTGCGCGCGATCGAGGCTGAGTTCCCTCACCTGCCCCGTAGGGCGGTCATCGAGCGGGCCGCTGTGCAGCTTAACTGCCTCCCCGCCGAGGCAGCTGCCATGTTCGATCGGCTGAGCAACGCCGACACTTCCCTGAATCTGCGGGTGGGTGAGTCGGAGGATGGCGCTGAGCGCGGCGATTACCTCGTCGACCCGTCCGATACGCCGGATGTCGTTGTTGGTCGCAAGATTGACAATGAACGCCGCGGCGCCGGTCTCATGTCGGCTGTGGCCGAGCTCGACGCGCGCTCCCGCCGGGTGGTCGAGGCGCGCTACCTCGTCGATTCCGACGATGTCGCGACGCTGGAGACGCTCTCCTTCGAATTCGGGGTGAGCCGCGAACGCATCCGTCAGATCGAGCAGAAGGCGTTGCAGAAGCTCAAACGAGCCCTCTCCCGCGCGGCCGCGGAGCCTGAGCCGGTGCCGCATGCTGAGCTGCCTGCCGAGAAGATCGTGCCGGCCAGGAAGAGCTTCCAGATCGCTGAGCATGAGGTTGTGCCGGCGAACGAGGAGGTCGACCCTGTGAAGGTGAGGCATTTCCTCGGGCTGGGCATGAGTGCCTCGTCGATCGCGGCCGAGATCGGTGCCGAAGCGGCCGATGTGATGGCAGTAATCGCGCAGCAAAACATGCGCCGCTCCCGGATGGCGCACGCGGCCTGAACTGCTCGTCCACCTTTTCGGTGGTCGCCGGCTTGACCACGCGCAGAAGGATTGTCATCCTTGCAACAGGTTTTGGATCACCCAACCTGCTGCCGGGTTAGACGATCCTTCTGATCACCAAGAATTTCGCTGCAACTTGACCTCGCGGTCCTTTGTGGAATCGGCAGACGACGGACCTCAAAGGTGTTGCATGCGCATTCTGCTCTCTGATGAGATTGCTGCCTCCGTTCGCGCGTCGATCGGCAAGGCGTTCCCCGGGACAAAGGCGTCCCATCGTGCCGAAGCCCTCGCTGCTGGCCTCGGCTTCCGCAACAACGCGGCCCTCCTCGTCTATCTGACGTCAACGCCGCGTCACGAGCTGCGGGTGCGCGAAGTCGCCCACGGAGCTTTCCAGTCTCGGCTGAGCGAGCTCTCTGGAGCCGAGATCCGCGACAACGGGGCTCTTGCGGCAGCTGCGGATGCTGCGGGCGCGACCGTTCGCACGGCGGGATATGACGAGCTCTCGAATTCCGGGCGCGAGAAGTTCTTCGGGCAGTCCCAAGTCGGTGACTGGCGCGCGCCGGACATGAGCAATGCCGAGCGGTTCGCGTACATGGCGTTCCTGTTGCGCTGGAGGATGATGAACGCCGGTATTGCGAACTTCGTCGCCGACTATGCCGATATCGTGCCTGTCCATCTGCATCTCGCGGCGGCCTGCCAGGCCAACCCGAACTATGATCCGGAGATCTCGGCCTTCCTCGCCGATTGGCTCATTGCCGCCGGCGAGCAGGAGGAAGCTGAATGGGGAGATCGGATTTACGAAGCCATGCGCTTCCGGATCAATGCCTACCTCGATGCGCTTTGCCTTGCCTGGGACCAGGCGGTCGATCCGATGAGCCTCATGCCGGTGGGCCAGCCCGAGCGTCCTCGCATCAAGGAGGTGCCGACGATTTCGTTGTCGCTCGCGCCGGGAGAGCTGCTTTCCCTGTTCGAGGCGGGGCAAGCCGAGGCCTCCTATCTCGATCTTACCGGGCTGGCGCTGATGGCTCATTGGCGCACCGGGGTCTCGCACGCGGTGCTCCGTCAGATGACCGAGAGATTGCAGCAGGCCTCCCTTGGTATCGGTGTGCCGGCCGGGACTCGGATCGTCAATGGCGCGGGAGCTGTGGTCTCATGGTCAGAGGCACGCCAGCTTATCCGCCCCTCTCACGCGCTCGACCCATTGGCACCAGGCAAAGGGGTCGATTGGGACAAGCTGGAGCTGTTGCCCACGGATAGAGCCGGCGCGGCGAAGGCTGCCGAGCTGCTGGAGGCAGGGGGATTGGATTACGCCGTGATCCCTGCCGACGACGGCTTCAGCGCCGGCCTGAGGTCGGCCGCGCGTCGTCACGCCTATGCGGTGATTGTCGACATGACCGGGCGCGAGGTCTCCGAGATCCTGCCGATCATGATGTCGGGTATCATGGTGATCGCGACCAATTTGGATGTGAACCCGCCGGGCACCCTGTTCCAACTTCGGGGCTGCAAGGTCCTATCGCCGGACGGGGTCGTCTTCATGGCGGATGGTGTGCCCCCGGAGCTTCCTCCGGGTCACTTTGATGAAGCCGAGGCCAAGCCGGTGCTACGGGCCTCACACTTCATCAAGATCGGAGATCGGCCGCCGCCTCGCATCATCGTCGACGACGAAGGGCCGCAGGATGGGCTCAAACCGCCGGGGCGAGGCTAGGCGCTGCCCGGAGCTCATCGACGCGAGCTCGAAGCTCCGCGGCCCACTCCAATAGGTAGCCGCGGTGCCGAACGGGGTCGTTGGGCTTCAGCGAATCCATGGATCGCAGGCCGAGATAAAGGTCGGTCTGCGATCCGCCGTTTCCGGACGGATGCGGGAATGAGCCGAGGATGTTGCCCTCGGGGATCAGCTTTCGCTGGGCGCACCATTTCAGCGCTTCATGCGGGGTCGGCCCGAGGCCAATGAAGAGGCAATCGGCAGGCAGCTGCTGAAGTGAGGGTACGAAGTCCTTCTCGAAGCTCGACCGCATCGCCTTCGATTTCAGGACTTCGGCGAAGGAGCCGTTGAATGGCGAGCCTCTCTGGGAGAAGGCGGCGTGTGGCACGACAGATGTCGCGTGTAGAAGATGGGCGCCGGCGTCCTCCCAGAGCTGCTGCCCGGATTCCAGGCCCATCAAGTCGGTTACGCCGGTCCCATCCAGAAGTTTCACCAGGTTGGGGCGGACAGCAGAGCCGCTGAAGGTGGCGTAGCGCTTGATCTTCTCGAAGTCGGCGGGATCCTCGGCGCGGATCGCTAGCGAGCGAATGCATCCGTAGGCGTCGATGACTTGGGTGGGACCCGGCGTAATCCCAACTAGGCACAGCCGTGCATGGGGATTCACGCCCTCAAATGGCGTGTAAACCAGATAATGCCCGGCGTCGCGCTGGACGACAACGCCAGGCATAGTTGCGGCGTCGACCCCGAAGCGGGTGATTGTGTCTTTGAAGCGGGAAAACAGAGGACGCACGCAGGCTCTCCACGGTGGCGTCCCCATAAGTTTCCCGGATCCTCAGTCGCGTTCAAGAGGCCGAGCAAGAACCCTTAACGAGGTCTTTCGGGTTTCGTAGGATTTCCGAGGTTTGCAAGCCAGTTTCGAAGGAGCGGCGGGTCGGCCGTCAGGATCTGCGGCTTGCGCAAAGCTCGCGCCAGCGACGGGACGAGAACGTAGACTGGCATGGGTGCGAGGTAGAGGATGTCGCGGCTGCCATAGCTCGTTTCGGTTGCGACATTGACCCGGGATGTTGGTGTTCGAAGGTCAATTCTTTCGATGAGTCGCTCGCGGGCCAGTCCGGATGCCGGGCGCCACTGGGACGAGTATTCGAGCCTCGAGGTCGAAACCGAGGGGACCTCGACCTCGTCGCCACACTCAGAGCCGCAGGCGATTGTGGGCAGGACCCTAAGAATGGTCTGGCGCTGAAGATAGAATACCGCCCCGACCTTGCCGCTCTCGGCGATCTTGCGGGCGATCGCTTTGCCGTCTTGCGACTTCACCAGAACGCTCTCGACGCCTTGCGGGAGGTTCGGGACTTGGTGAGGCGCCGAGGAAGCGTTACGGCCAGGCCCGGATAGCCCGACGACCGCGATTGTCGAGATGAGGGTGTAGATGACCGGCGCGACCGCGATCGCCGGCGAGCGAAGCCAAACCGAGACAGCGGCAATCCCGATGAACACGGTTGGCATCGCGCCGTAGTAGAGCGCCTTGAGCCAGAGAACGCCTAGACCCGGCACTAATATCTGGCTGGCAATGACGAATGCGGCAAAGCAGCCAAAGGCAATTGCAAACCGAAGCGCCTCCGAGCGCAAGGGGTGTGGGCGTTCAGCGGAGGCGGCCTGATGTCTCAAGCTGAAATCTCTTCGGTTATGCAATGCCACCTCGCGTTCGCGAGTATGGCAGCAATGATAGGTGCCCTCGGCGAACCACGATTCGAGGGGCTGTCATGGATCATCCGCGCGTTTCCTTGAATTTGAAAGGCGTGGACGGGCAGACCGGATTGATTGCGGCTCCGGTCCTTCGTGCCTACACCATTTTGAGCACCTGGACGGGAGAGTGGTCGCCAATGGCCTTGCGAGAAGATCTCACTGCTGAGATTGGTCGTCTGAGGGAACGGTTCGTTTCCTCGGAGGCGAAGTCAGAGGTCGACGAAGCGCTCAACGAGATCGAGCGCTTCGTGGCCGACTATGCGATCGAGCCGGTTCCGCAGGCGGATCATGTCGATCGTGCGGAACTTGTGCCTGCGGCCAGGGCGCTCGCGAGCTGGATCGGATATGCCTGGAACGGGATGGATCGCGGGCGCATTTCGGATCGCGGCCACAGACCGTGGGTCTACGCGCAGTTTGGAGGACAGAAGTTCCAGGGCGGCCAGGCTGATTTGATCGACATGGTCGCGGCGGTTGCGTCGAAGGTGAAGGGCGACAAGGCCGGCGCCGGCGGAAGCGCAGCTCTCCTCGGCGAGGTCGCGCGCTTGCGGCCGCACTATCAATCCTCGACATCGACAGACCAGGCGCGGCGCCAGCTGCTCGATCACTTCGAGAAGTTCGGGCGGCGCGGGGCGGAGCCGACGTCAGAGCCCCTCCTCCCAGTCTTTGCTCCAGGCCAGGTCGGCTCGGATCTTCTGGAGGCGGCCGAGCGCTACCTGGACGGCTACGTCTACTCGACCGATGACACCGAGCACGCGCCGAACGAGTTCGAGCGGGGGATGCTGGAGGATTTCTCGAACGGGTTTCTGTCGCAGCCGGACGTCAATGGAATCCTGCAGAAGGTCGCGCGTGCGCAGAAAGTCGGAGGCACCGATGTCTGAGTTCTACATCGTCGACGTGCGCCCTGCCTGGGCAGCCGAGCCCTACCTGACCATGTGGCGGGCGAATGACGCGGGCTACGCGCAGTCGTTGCCCTGGGCGGGTCTCTACGCCCTGGAAGAGATAGCGTCCGGCCGGCGTTCCTACTGCAAGAGCGAGGGGCGCAGGATTGTTCGCATGGCGGTTCCCGCGGAAGTCGTCAGGAGGCTTGCCGCACCGCCAATCCCGGAAAGGCCGATCGATGGCCCCGGACCGGTCCTGCACAATACGCCGGCGGTCGTGAGGGCGCTCAAGCGAGCCAGGTTGACCTTTGAGCCGGCCGATGTCGCCGAGACCTACCCGATCGGAGCACAGACAAGCATTTTGAGCCCGGCCGGCCGAGGCATGCTCCACGCGATCGAGGCGGATCGACGAAAGCGCGGCCGACGCTCGGTCGCTTCAGCCTAGTGCCTTTCAGGGCCGCGGGATTTCATTGATCGCAGTCCAAGGACCCGAGTCGATGCACGCAATTCACGCTACCGCCGCCAGGCATCGCCCTTTCTCGCCCGCGCCGGAGCGCCCTCATATCCTGCGCCGTTTCTCGGTGAAGCTGGTCGAGTTCGTAAGGCCGGACAGTTTTTGGCCGAGCCCGTACAGCCTTGAGCAGGCCTTCTGCACGCTGCAGCACTTCGTCCGGACCGGCAGTGAGCCTCAGTACCAAACGCCCGGTCAGTGGGGCCGATCAGGGCCGTGGGATCTCATGAACGGGCGCGGCGTCGTGAGCAGCCCCGGCTTGGAAGCGATCACCAGCATCGCCGGGCTTCGTGATGTATTTCATCGCGCGTTGCTCGGGCGCGCCGCCTCCGATGGGCAAGCGCAGTGGCGTCGCGACCATAAGATAGACGTCACACAGTCGCTCGTAATTTCGCATCGGGTCTATCGTCCGTTCGATGGTGCCAAGCATCTCGGATTCGCTTGTGAGGCCGACATCCACAAGCGGCTCGAAGAGATGTTCGGCAAGGATGACGCCGGCAAGCAGATGGCGATCTCGCTCAATTCCGTCCACAAGGACGTCGGCACGCTCCACGGCATGTCGGTGAAGGTCACCTCGAACGGGTTTCTGTTCTCGCTCAAATATGGCGACCGGCATCCGTCGGAATTCGGCAGTGCGTGGGAAGAGATTCTCGCGATGACTCGGACCGGTGAAACGTTCGTCGATACCTTGGACCGCGCCTATCGCGTCTACCGCTGCATTGTTCATGGCGAGGCGAACAACTGCGACGCCGGCGACATGCATCGCTTTTACCGCCAGGACTATGTCTCGGATCAGATTGTGGCGCTCCACGAGGGAGTTGGCGCCGGCTCCTCTCCGAAGCCGTAAAACTCATTCGCGGCCGCGCGATAGGGCTCGGTGAGATCCATCAGATCTTTCGGCGTGACCCCTTCGATCCGGGCGAAGGACCTCGTCCACGGCAAGGCCGCGGCGATGGAGCGGATCCGCGCCCGTTCTTCCGCGTCGAGGAAGTCGTCGTCCCAGTGCTTGCCGACGGCGATCTCTACCTGGCCGAAGGCCTTCTCAAGTCCAGCAATCGCGGTGCTCAAGCTCATCCTGCCCATGACGTCGACGCAGTCGCCCCGCGGGCGTTCGTTCGGATACTGCGGCGCGCAGGCGAAGACGGCATGAAGGAGGCGTCCGTCCGGTCGGGAGATCGTGACGACATGATCGGCGCCTGAAACCTCGCCCAGCACTGCAGCGAGCTTGAGGCAGTCCCCGAGGGTGAATTTATGCGCCAGGGAGAACACGGTCTTTGCGACGAGATCACCGGATAATCCGAGCTCGTCGCGCAGCTCGAAGAAGTGGCTCATCAAGTCGCTGGAGAGAAGCCTCTCATGGAGCCAAGTTGTCGCCGAATCGGAATCCATAGGCCGAGATTGCCGGTTCGAAGCTCTGCCGACAACCGCAAGGGCCCTAGGCAGCGCTGGAAGCGACCTCGAACCCTTCGGTCCGGAGCAATCGAGAGATCGATTCCGCGCGTGCGACTTCACCCGCCTCGAGGCATCTCTTCAGCTGGCGCCGAAGCCCGCATTCGCGCCGGGATGCGCCCTTGTCGCGCCGCGGGAGATCAGGCCGGAAGGAGAAGAGCTCGTAGTGCGAGAGATAGGTGAAATCCCGCTCGCCCGGGCCGTAGACAGCCAGCCACCGGGAGTTGATCCCGCCGGCGACGACCGCGCGCGCCAGGCATCCGTTACGCGTCCGGAAATAGCGCACCGCGCAGTGTTCCAGCCGGTTGCCATCGGCATCGCTGCGATCCCAGCAGTCGATCTCCCGGTCGGCGGGCCATCCATCTTCTCGGCGCTGGAAGCGATTCCGGCCGGCGCGCACGTCATCCCTGCTGATCCACGTCGAGTTGAAATACGCGAGGGGGTCTGGGTTGGCCGAGGCAGGGGGATTGATCAATTCCATCCCTTCGCGCTCCCAGCTCGCCAGGATCTTGCGCGAAATGCCCTCAAAGGCCTTCCGGACCAGGTAGGGCATCCGAGTGACCTTATTGAAATCGTAGCGGCCACCGTTGCGGTTGACGACTACCAAGTCCTGCCAGAACTCGACGATGACGCTCACCGCGCAGATTTCGACCCGGACCTTCAGGTCGCCGCGATGGCCGGTAAAATAGTTCTTGCTGATGCAGCGGTGGCGCCTCAGAACCTCTGGATCGGGTTCGATGTGAAACCCGTTGGCTCGCATCAGATCGATCGTCCGGTGGGCGAGTTCTCTGTGACGCTTCTCGCCGTCGTCCCGATACGGGATGTCGATATAGGCGATCAGGCTCGTGTCGTAGGCCTTGAACGACCCATGGGTGAGATGGAAGTCCGTAGCGAGCATGGAGAAGGCTCCTTTCCGCCTGCGACATGAATTGTCGACCCGATTCTTGAATGCATCTAGTGGGCATGTGGGCTTCATCCACCGACGCATTCGCCGAAGGCGAAACAGCGGGTAGCATTGTGGTGTCGCCATCGAGTCGGGATCTGCCTGTGAAGATTGCATGCGCCGTATTGATTTCTTTGGCCTGCGTGGTTGGAGCGGTGAGCTCTCGGGCTACCGAGATCGGCATCCTCAGGAGCTGTTCGTTCGGCGCATTCGTGACAGACAGTGATCCGGCTGGTCTGAATGTTCGCGCGGGGCCAGATGTCAGCTCGCCGATCGTTGGTAAGCTCCCTCCGCCGGCACTCTCGGACGATGACCCTCCCATCCGTTCCTTCGTCGAGGTGGAGGTCGTTGCCGCGCAGAACGGCTGGTTTCGGATCCGCAACGCGCGCGACAACGCGCTCCTCGCGCCACCTGGGCGGAAGGTCTTCAATGGCGCAGGCTGGGTATCGGGACGGCATCTGAGCGTGAAGTCGCAGGCACCCATGGGGCGCGACGTCGCCAGCGCCAGAGGGCGTCCGGTGCGGGCTGCAGTCGACTTTGACAGTGACAGTTTCGTCAGGTCAGCGCGGCTGCACGACTGCGTCGGGCAATGGGCATTGGTGTCGAGCCCTGAGCACCGCTTCAGCGGATGGCTCAACCGCATCTGCGCCACCCAGGAAACGAGCTGCGACGGCGTCTAGGGCGTCCGGTTCTGCAGGTGCGGGAAATCAGTTAGGCGGGCTGCGAGCGAGGTCGTAGCTTCCGCAGTGCCGATGCAGCAGGCTCTTTCGCGGTGTCGGTCGCCTGGTTCGGAGGGCACCTCCTGCCTTTCAAAGGGATGTGTTACGTTTTTTCCGCGGAGATTACGATTTTTCCGCAGAGGGAAAGCCATGCTGATCCGCGCCATTCGTGAGACCGGTCGCCACGGGTATCGTCAGCCGTCCGGGACGGTTTTGACGGGCTATTCGGCGCTCATCCATCATTTCGATCTCGAAGTCCCGATGCCGGATGTCCTCGCGGTGACGTCGGATGCGCGCCAGCGAACGGAACGAGGCCGAAACCACACCATGGCCGCCGGCGGCTATGCCGTCTACGAAGTCACGTATCGCGGGACCGATGATCGCGAGCGAGGGCGGCTCTTGCGAGGCGACATGACGTTCGCCGAGCACCTGGTCTTCGCGTTGAAGCACGAGGCGACGGATCTCCACGTCCTCCGCAAGCTGTTTCTAAAGGTCGATCCCGAGCTCGTCGCTGAAATGATCCGGCAGAGCCCGACGGGGGCTTATGCACGCCAGGCGTTCTTCTTCTACGAGTGGCTGACGGGGCTGAAGCTGGATGTCCCCACCGCCGGCGGCGGCTACATCGACGCGCTGGATCCAGAGGTCTGGCACACGGCGAGCCCGATCAATTCGCCGCGACATCGCGTTCGTGACAACATTCCCGGTACGCCGGTTTTTGCACCGCTCGTTCGCCGCTCCGCAACCTTTCAGGGGGACCTGCGCGAGGAGTGTAACAAGAAGGCCAGCGCAGCTTTGGCCGAAGGTCCGCCAGGCATCATCACGCGTCTGCGGCGTCGGCTTCTTCTGCGGGATTCACGATCGACTTTCGCGATCGAGAACGAGAATCCGTCCGTCGACAAGCTTGAAAAATGGAGCAACCTCGTCAGCGACTCCGGCAAGACGCGTCTCGACCTGCCGTTCCTGGTCGGGCTGCAGAAAATGATCGTCGACTCTCGCTGGATTACCACAGGAATTCGGCATAATGGGGTGTGGCTCGGCGAGGAAATCGACAACTCGCTGATCCCAAATTGGATTGGCGCGAAACCGGAGGACCTCAAGGAGCTCGTCGAGGGCATCTTCGCAGCCGATGGCCGCATGTTGGACACGCCTGGGTTCGACCCGGTCGCGCACGCGACGGCGGTCAGTTTTGGCTGGTTGATGGTTCACCCGCTCGCAGACGGAAACGGCCGAACGCACCGCTACATCCTCAACCACATCCTCAATCAGCACGGGTTGAAGCCCCAGGGCATCACCTTGCCGATCTCGAACGCTATCTTCGCTGACATGGATGGCTACAGGGAAACCCTGACGGCCTTCGACGAGAAGCGCATCGGACTGATCAAATGGGAGCGAACGGCAAACGGAAACGTTGAGGTCGTGAACGACACGCGTGATCTCTACGGGCATTTCGACGCGAGCCACCAGGCAGCCTTCATCACGAACCGCCTGACCTATTGTCTCGACTACAGCATCCCGGAGGAGATCACCTCGATCGCGCTTCGAGACAGGATGGTCGCTGGCATGAGGGAGGTGGTCGACATGCGACCGGAGCGCCTCGACCTCTTTGCCAAGCTCGTGATGCAGAACCATGGCCGGCTATCGAAGGCGAAGCGAGAGAAGATGTTCTCGGAGCTCTCCGACGATGAGCTTGAGGGCATGGAAGCCGTGGTGCAGGAAGTCTACAGCGTCGATAACGCTTCCTCGAACACGTTCAAACCGTAAGCGGGTAGATTATTAGTTTTACACGGAGTCGCGAAGATATTCGCGTTTTTACGCAGGTGTGTCGATTTTTACGCGTCTCTAGCTGGAGACGCGCCGAGGCGGCGGAGTGTGATTGTCGCGTTATGCGCGGTAATCAGCGCGCCGGCGGTTTCCCCGGGGATGCCCGTGGCGATGCTTGAAATGGGCATGCAGCCGGCCTGAACCGCCGCCTGGGAGTTCCACTGCCAGATCTCGACCAGACCGGCCTCGTCCGGGTCGCTCGCATACCAGAGGTCGCTCGCATCGTCGGGATAGCCGTGCGGCAGAACTTCCTTGGCGAGGCACGTTGCGTCGGAGGTGGCTCGGTCGATCGATGTTGCCCAGGCCGGGGTACGGTTCGCCGCGGCGCGGGTTGCGGAGAGCAGCATCGAGGCTGCGCTGATAGCCCGGGTCAGCAGCTGATTGCGCTTGATCTCGCTGTCGACTGAAATCGAGGTCATGCGGCGATCCTGTCGTCGTCGGCAACGAAGGCCTTCCCCTCCAGCAGGATCGATTCCGGGACGGGCACGGAGAAGGCAATGGCGAAGCCGCCGGGGAACTGGCGAGCGACGCGACCGAACAGCCTCTTGCCGACCACCACAGTGTCACCGATGCCGGCGGATAGGGTTGTTTTGAGCGCGATGCCGGTTCGGGAGACGTCGATGATCATGGCATCGCGGATGTCTTTGCCGTGCGCGACGGTTGCGGCACGATCGTCTGGTACGAAGCGATCGTTCATGCGGTGCTCGACGCGCTGCGCAGCAGGGAGGCTCACCAGATGCTCGATCTGGCTGGCGAGTTTCACGCGTTTGCGCACGCTATTGATCAGGGTGACGGCGAAGGCGCCACTCGTTGCCCTGATGATCGATCCTTCCAGACGACCAAGCCGATCCAGATAGATGACGACACGGTCGCCGGCGCGCGCTGGATGGCTGCAGGCAACCGCAAGGCCTGTCGCGGAGATGTTCACGGACTCACAAAGATGCTCGCTCATGTTCCAGAACATGCAGCGGCCCTTCAGGCGCAGGTCGTGTCGAGGATACATGCGGCGGGTGGCCGGATCCTGGTCTGCATCGAGACGCAATACCGTCTGCAAGATGCGAGCTACGGGAGTGTCGGCTGGGCGGGTCAATTCGCGCTCTTCAGAAGTGGCAAGGATAGGCGCTCCTGGGTGAAGGATTGCCGGGCAATCCTTTCAGGCGGCTTGCAACAATTAGGTCAGATTGCGCGTACCCGCAGGCCCTGCTCCTGTTTTCGAGCGGTCGTCCCCTTGTTTTTTGGCGACGGTCGAAAGGGCAGGCGCTCGGCCGCGCGAGACCGGCATCTCTGTGATACTGATCTAAGGCAGACACGGATTTCGCCTTAGATCAGTATCATCCATCGACTAGGCGTCGCGCCTCTCCCCTCCGCTTGCGCCGAAGAAGCATCACCCGTCATGAATGGGGGAGTGAGGCCCCAATGAATGCTCGATTCGCCGCGACGGTCGCTCGCGCCCCAGAAATTTTCCGCGAGCTCGAAGCCAGCGAGCCTCTCGATCTGAAATCGATCGGTCGCCGCAAGGCGCCAGGGATCTACGCCTTCTTCGAGGATGGAGTTTGCGTTCACGTCGGCCGGACGCGCGATATCGTGCAACGCATCAAGGGGCATCGCGCCGTCTCGCACCTGAAAGCCACCTATGCCTTCAAAAGGACGAGAGGTGTTCTCGGGCATGTCGCCACCTACAAGAAGGAAGGATCGCGAGGGCATCTTATGCAGACGGAGTCCTTCGCGATTGAGTTCCGCCGCCAGGTTGCGCTGGTTGCCGCGATGACGGTCAAGTTTGTCGAGGTAGAGGATCCGCTGGAGCAGCACTTCGCTGAGGCGTACTGCGCACTGGAATGGGGTCTCGATCTCAGCGAATTCTCCACGCATTAGGGGCGAAGGACGTGGATGGCGCCCGGGCGGGATGTGGCCTTTGGCGCGGCTTCATGCGCCAATCGGCGAATGAGCCTTCCGCAAATCCTTTATCATGGCACCTCGACCAAATTCCTGCGTCGGAAGCTCGGAGAGGGCCTGCTGCCGTCCCATATGACGGGGGCGGTGCTGATGACGTGCCTGACGGACGAGCGCGAGTCGGCTGAGTATCACGCGCTCTGCATGGCTGAGTTCGAGGCCGCGCGCCCGATCGTTTTCGCGATCCCCGTCGAACGCCTGGATCTCTCAGCCTTCACCCTTGAGGACAAGTTCGTTGAGCTCGGACCGTCCGCGGGTCGCGGGCTGTTCGCGGCCGATCTCTTAGGCTTTTCGAGATGGCGTCACGCGCCTTGGACTTGGCGCGCGATGCTGTCGATCGCCGGGGCCGTGGGCTACACCGGGACGATTGCGGTAACTCGCAAGGACATTCTCCCGGTCGTCGGAGAGATCCAGTGAGCAGATCCTCTCTTTCCAGCCTCATCTCGCGCGTCGAGGAAGGCCGCGGGCCAGACGTTGAGCTGGAATCCCTCGTGTGGCGGGTTCTCGTCGCGAAGGAAGGCGACGTCTGGGTCCAGTTTGAGGATCGCTGGCTCCGGCGCGATCCGAAGGACCTGGTCGCCTACGATAGTTCACCGGCGATCCTGACGAGCTTCGATGCCGCCCTCGCACTGTTCCGTGAGGTTTTGCCGGGATGGTGGTGGCGGGGAGGTTCGTGCTGGGTATCCAGTGAGGTTCGGATCTGTCCGGATCATGGCTCTCCGGAGCATGCCCTGCGTCTTCATCGAGAATTTCCGCCCGAGATCGATGTCTGGAACGAGGGGCTTGAGGTCGAGCTGCGGCCTGGATCCGACGAGACGCTGGCGCGGGCCTTGGTTGCGGCGATCCTGCGCGTTCGAGAGATCGTCACTTGCAAGGAAGCCTAGCACACTGCCATCGAGCAGGAGCTGTCATGACCCATATCGATTTCAAAGATAAAATTGACGCGCCGGATGTTGCCGATGCCGGCCGCCGCAAGAACGTATTCCGCGCGATGGCGAAGGATTTTCTGCTCGCGAAGCGCGAGGGTGTGATCACCGATGGGCCTGGAGCCATCGCGCGCATGATGGAGCAGGCCTACAAGGCGGGTCTGGAGGGTGCCAAGCTGGATCTTACAGCAGGGCGGGACGCGCCGCTGCCGAGTGCCAGGTTCACGGAGATGGATCTGCCGGCGACGTCGAGAGAGAGCCTGAGCTACCTCCGCAAGCACCTCTTCGACGCATGGACGGTGCCCGATATCAAGGCTCTTCCGGATCGCGGACGCCTGTTCGTGTTCATGCGACCGCCGCTCGATGGCATCGCAGTCGCGCTCACTCGCGACGAATGGCTGGTCTACTGCCGTGGCAATGTGAATCCCGAGGGCGTCTCGAACAGGGCTTTCCTACCGATGATCCGGGCGGGTCTGTTCGATTACGTCCGCGGGGTTCTCCGAGGCGGATGGGAGGTCGTGAGTATTACCGAGCGCGGCTACGAGCTTCTCAGGACCGGCGAAACCTGCCCGAGCGACGCCTTCCAGCCGGGCACGACGCGGACCGCTCGTGAGTGGTCAAGGATCGCGCTGCCGGAAGACATGCTGCCTGCCGCAGTTTACATATCCGGAGTCAAATATGGGCTGATCAAAGAGCGAAGCCCAGCTCCGGCACCCAGATTCTGAGCTAGAGCCCGAAGATCGCGTGCGTGCGGCAGTTGCGGACCATGTCCACGCGCGAGCCGTCCCAGTGATAATCGTAGTGGTCGCCCTGTAGCGGGATCGGGATCAGGTTCGGCCAGAAGATGGCTGCACACTCCCCGCCGGCGGCCCGTACGCTCTGATAGACGATTCCGTTCGATCCGTTTGCCCGCAGGCCGCGCGCGAGCGCCTGAGGCGCTTCGTAGCTCGATGCATGATGCATCGCCGGCGAGCTTCGGACATCGTGCAAGTCGAGATCGATAGCATTGATCAGAACGCGAAACTGCGAGGTCCAGCCCGCCGTCTCTCGGCTGTTTGCCATCGCCCGTCCGAAGTGGTGCGCGACTTCACGGATGGCGACCTCCTCCGCATTGGCGGCGCTGTAGACGCCATAGGTGCCATCGGTGAAGCGGCCGGGCCGATCCGTGCTGATATGGACGAAAGGTGCCATCAGCAGGCTGGCACCTGGGCCGTTCACGCGGCGAGAGGGCGGCACCAACTCAAGCCGGCCGAGCTGCTCCCAAATGCGTGGATTGGACTTCGACTCGATGGAGGCGAGCGCTTCCCAGTCGCGCGGGTCGGCGATGTCCTCGAACAGATCGATTGGCGGGAAGGCAGAGCGGATGATCCGGTATGCGCGAGGCCACTGGATGCGGGTGATCGCGGGGGCTGCAGTGCTCACCAGCCACCGCGCTCGGCGTCGAGGTACGAGCGGACGCGCGCCAGCGAGAAGATGCTGCCCTCGGCCATGATGTCCACCGGCGTCCGGCCGCCGAAGGCGTCGTTGGGCTTGCTGACCCAGGCGTAGCCGCGCTCGGGATCCGTGAAGAGGATGCGCAGCCCCTTGTGGATGCCCATCAGAAGCGAGAGCCGGGTGGCAAGATCGCGATCGATCCGACCGAGCTCACCCGTCTTCCACCTGGCGTAGGTCCGCGAGGGAAGGCCTCCCAGGATCTCGCGAGCGATCGCGTCGCTGATCTTCCACCTGTCGAAGAGGTTGATCACGGCCCTGGCCGCTGCTGCGGCCTCTTCCGGGGAAATCTGCGGAACGTCCGGTTGCGCAGCGGTGCGGGGGATCTCAACGAGCATCGTTCTGCCTCACTTTGGCAGAATGTAGTCTTAAATATGCCAAACGGCAAGAGGCTCAGGGTCGCGTGTCGCAGCGCCGCCAAAGCTGCCACCAGCGCGGAAGAGTCCAGCCGAGCTCGCGCATCGATGCGAACTCGGCGGAGCGGGCTGCCTCCATGGCTTCGCGGCTTTCGAAGCCGGAGGCGGAGATCGTTCTGTCGCCCCAGCGGATCGAGAAGCCGTGCTCAACCTTCGCCCTCATTTGCGCAGTCCCGCGCGGGCGAACGCTTCTGCGAATGCATTGCCCGAGGTGGAGCTCTGGCTCTGCATGGGCTTCTTCGGCATCCGGCCCGGGGCAGCGGCCGCTCTGGGCGGCGCCGGCTCGTTCGCCTCGCCGAGGCGCATGCTGAGCGAGATGCGTTTCCGAGGGAGGTCAACGTCGACCACACGAACGCGCACGGGTTCGCCGATCTTCACGACCGAGTTCGGGTCCTTGACGAAGCCCGTCGAGGAGAGCTGGGAGATGTGTACCAAGCCGTCCTCATGAACACCCAAATCGACGAAAACGCCGTAGTTTACGATGTTTGTCACGATTCCGGGCAGGACCATGCCGGGCTCCAGGTCCTTGATGTCCTCCACGCCGTCGGCGAATTCGACGGTCCGAAAATCGGGCCGCGGGTCGCGCCCGGGCTTAGCCAGCTCGGTCAGGATATCTGCCACGGCCGCAGGCGGAAACCTCTCGTCGGCGAAGTCGGACGCGCGCAGCTTGCTGAGCCGGGCAGAGTTGCCGAGGATCGACTTCAGCTCGTCGCCGAGCTTGCTGAGGATGCGGTCCACCACGGGATAGGCTTCCGGGTGGACGCCGGAGCGATCGAGCGGCTGATCGCTATCCTGGATGCGCAGGAAGCCGGCCGCGAGCTCGAACGCCTTGGGGCCGAGACGCGGGACGTTCCGGAGCGCCTCGCGATTGCGGAAGGGGCCGTTCGCGTCGCGATAGGCGACGATGTTCTCGGCCAGGCTTTCGCCGATGCCTGAAACACGAGCGAGCAGCTTCGAAGAAGCGGTGTTAAGCTCCACGCCGACTGCATTGACCGTGTCCTCAACCGTCGCATCGAGGCGCTTGGCGAGAAGGGTCTGGCTGACGTCGTGCTGGTAGCTGCCGACACCGATGCTGCGCGGTTCGATCTTGATCAGTTCTGCCATCGGGTCTTGAAGCCGGCGTCCGATCGACACCGCCCCGCGGATCGAGACGTCCAGATCAGGAAGCTCTCGGGAAGCATATTCGCTGGCGCTGTAGACGGAGGCGCCGGCTTCAGACACCACCACTTTCGTGGCCTTGATCTCCGGCCAGCGCTTGAGGATCTCGGCGACCAGGCGCTCGGTCTCGCGGGACGCGGTTCCGTTGCCGATCGCGATGAGCTCGACACTGTGCTTGCGGATGAGCGCGCGGATGCTCTGCTGCGCTTCCTCGCTCCGATGATGAGGTACGAACGGATAGACCGTGGCGAAGTCGAGAACGCGACCGGTCGCATCCATCACGGCCATCTTCACACCGGCCTTGAAGCCGGGATCGAGAGCCAGGACACGCTTGGATCCGGCCGGCGCAGCGAACAGCAAGCTCCGGAGGTTGACAGCGAAGAGCTCGATCGCCTCGCGTTCGGCTCGCTCCCAGAGATCCATGCGAAGTGCCACGTTGAGGTGGAGCTCGATCTTGGTGCGCCACGCCCAGCGGGCGGTGTCGAGAAGCCAGCGGTCGCCCGGCCGCCCTTTGTCGGCGATCTTGAAGTGGCTTGCGATGGCCGAGATATAGCCGACCGCGCCCTCCTCCGGCTCGGGTCGCAGCCGGACGTCGAGGAAGTCTTCCTTCTCGCCCCGGAATGCCGCGAGGACGCGATGCGAAGGGGCCTTCATCAGCGGGCTGGCGTAATCGAAGAGATCCCGGAACTTCGAGCCAGCCTCCTCCTTGCCTTCCTTCACCTTGGCGACGAGTTCGCCCTGGCGCCAGTAGAGGTCGCGCAGCCGGCCGAGCAGCTTGGCGTCCTCCGAGAAGCGTTCGCTGAGGATGGCACGCGCGCCTTCGAGCGCCGCCTGCGGCGTATCGATCGCCGCGTCGGGCTTGAGGAAGCAGCCAGCCTGCACATTCGGGTCACGCTCGGGGTGAGCCAGCAGAGCATCCGCCAACGGCCCCAGGCCCGCTTCCAGGGCGATCTGTGCCTTGGTGCGCCGCTTGGGGCGGTAGGGCAGATAGAGATCCTCCAGCTCGGCCTTGGTCGCGGCGCGAAGGATCGCTGCCTTGAGCTCGTCGGTGAGCTTTCCCTGCTCCGAGATGGTTCCGAGAATGGTCTCGCGGCGCTCACTCATCTCGACGAGGTAGCCGCGACGCTCCTCGATGACGCGGATCTGCTGATCGTCCAGATCGCCATGGAGATGCTTCCGGTACCTCGCAATAAACGGAACCGTGGCGCCCTCGCCGAGGAGGTCGATCACCGCTTGGACCTGCTCCGGCCGCACCGCGAGCTCGGCGGCAATCTGATTGGTGATCTGCGTCATGGTCATGAAGCCTTCGTTGTTCCGGCACCGTCGATTCTCAGGCCGTTCTTCCTTCGTTCAGGGTGAGGTGCCCTGAAGCGAGCATCAAGCGCCGAATTCTGGTCCTACACAGCGAGTGCCAGGTCGAGCGCTTCCTCCAGCGTGTCAACCGCTCGAACGAGCGGGTGGTGTCGGAAGGAGGCATGGTCCCAGCCGACGGCAAAGACGGGTCGCCCCTGCCGGATGGCGCAGCCAGCCTCGATGAGAGCGCCGGCGTGCTGCTCGTCCGGAAGTCGGAAGAGGATGAGTGCGCGCGCGGCGGCCGCCTCCGTGGCCGAACGGACCCAGAGATCCGACCAGTCATTCGTCAACCCCACCTCGGCCTCGTCGATCCAGGTCGAGATGATGGGAACGCCAGACGCGCGCAGATCGCGCCAGCGCGGCCCGTGGATGGCCTTGGAAGCGATGTAGATGCCCTCGCCCCCGGTGTCGGGAAGCCAGGCGTGGTCGACCACCATGACCGGCAGCGTCGTCACGAACTGGCCGAAGTAGTTCAGTGCCTGAAGCAGCGCATCTCGATCGATCGGTGAGAGATCGGTCCGCGCGTCGATCTCAGCGAGGAGACGAGCGTAAGCCTCCGAAGCCGGTTCGGATTCGGCCTCGGCGCGTGCGGCCGCCAGGATCAGCGCCGTGCCTTCCGGAGGCAGGTTCAGTTCCTCGGCGCAGCGGCGGATTTCGTCGCTCGCGTTGGCGTCCAGTTCGATGGTGTCAGTCAGCATGGGTCCTCACTCGTTGCAATCGAGCATCGGTGGCTGCGGGGCGCGCCACAAGGAGTGACGGGGAGAAAGACGTGGACTGGGGAGAAATTCACCGGGAAGAGCGGCTATCCACCGAATCCTCAAGGAATCGATATGCAATCCTGTTGGCTTTCAGAGTTCTCATGGATGATGCGTGGATTCGATTTGCCGGAGCCGCATGTGGACGCCGTCACCCGCGATGACAGCTCGTTGAGCCCGAATTTCCTGCTGGTCCTTGGGGTCTTCGCGGGAGCGGGTCTCTCGTTGTCGCTCGGCTGGCTGCCAGGGATGCCGCTCGTCTTTGTCTTCGTCGTTTTCGGCTGGCTCCTCGGTCTTTGTTTCCACGAGGGCGCGCATGCCTGGGCGGCGGTACGATTTGGCGACGATGAAAGTCGTCACAGATCGCATCTGGCGCTGGATCCTGTGAGCTTTGCGGACCCGCTCGGGACGTTCCTGCTTCCCCTGGTTTTCCTGCTAGGTGGCTTCTTCGTGTTGCCCGGCGCGCGGGTCTATGTCGATCTCGGCGCCATCAGTCGGCGGCTGCACCGCTCTCTCGTCTATCTCGCCGGCCCGGCGGCGAACTTCGCGTTCCTGGGGGCTTTGGCCATTTTCCATGCCTGCCTGTCGGATGACGCTGCAGTGGAACTCCGGTCTTCGGTCGTTCTCATGGCATGGCTTCAGGCGAGCTCGGTCGTGATCAACCTTTTGCCGGTGCCATCCTTCGACGGTTTTGGAGCGATCGAACAGTGGCTACCGGAAGCTTGGCGGCCGGACGCTCTGACGCGGTCGATCGCCGGGTTCACGGCGATATTCTTGATCTTCATGATCGATCCGATGGCGAAGGCGATGATTGTCCTGATTTATCTGGTCATCGCGCCCTTCGGCTTCGATCTCCACGATATCCGGACCGGGTATTCCGAACTTGCGTTTTGGGCCCGGTGATGGAGCCGCCCGACCCTCGCTGCTGCCACATGCAGCCTCGCATGCCCGCGAGGATCATCCGTCAGCGTCCGCGCCGAGACGCCCCTAAACTAGCCTGAGAGTACCATGCAACAGGACAACGCCCCCGCAACCGAGCTCCCGCCGGTCGCCTCCTACGTTTTGCTCGCGGATAGCCGCGGAGCACCACAGGTCTACCTCGAACGTCGGGGCTACCACGACGAGGACTACTGGGCGATCGCCCGACACGGCTTCGTCCTTGATCGCGAGCATCGCGACTTCGTCTATGAAGGCCTTCCGTCCGGGAGGACCGAGGAGCACCTGAAGGCGACGCGATTCACGCTTGCCGAGGCGCTTGCCCTTTGGAAGGAAGTCGTCGGCTCGCCGGAGCTGCTGCAGTACGGCACGCCGCGCTACGCCTATGGCAGGCCGGCTGCCTGATTAGCCGATCGTGAGACCCGGGCTGGGTCCGCCGGCAGCGCATGCAGCGTCGATCGCTTCATCACAGAGCGTGGGCAGTGGATCGATCTCGCGCAGCTCGGCGATTGTCTGCGAGACCTGTTCGGGTGTGAGACCGAAGCGCAGCACGTTAGCCGACGTCGCCGGGCGCCAGGTTGCGTCGATCCCGAAATCGACTTCGCCCTCGAGGCATTGATGCGACCAGCCGGTCGCCTGCTCGACGATCCATAGGCCGGGTGCGCAGCGATGATTCGACAGCGTGTCCTCGGCCGCGCCGGTATCGAAGAAGAGAGCTCCCCTCCCCGCTACGATATGGGTGCCATCGTGCTCAAACCGGTAGACGATCGCCTCGTTTGGCTCCGTCCTGGCGCGCGCGGCTCCGAGCAGACGGTCGAACTCCCGGTCGTCCGCCGGGCCGAATTCGAAGGGATTGACCGCCGAGACGGACCAAGTGGGCAGCGCTTCGCCCAGTTCCTCACGGGTCCTGAAGAAGCGAAGGATCACGGGGGCCTCTAGCTCGGCGAGGAAGACGCCTTCCGGTGTCATCTCCAGCTTGATCGAGGTGGCGCCGACCAAGTCTCCTGGGCGAGCGTGAAAGCCGTTCGGCAACGTCACAAGGACGTGCTGCCGGTGGAACGCGGCCGACCCGACGATCTCGCCCTCGAACGGCTTGTCTCTCTCGGAGACCAAGTTCGTGAAGTGATCCAATCCTTCATGCGATTGCGCAGCATAGGCTGGGAAGACGAACTCAGCGGTTGCGTGGGCGCCGTCAAAGCGCAGCATGTGCAGCATGACAGCTGAACGTCCGGCCGAATTCAGAAGGCGGGCCCACGCGATGGAGAAAAGCCCCGTTTGCGGCGTCGGCAGAGGGCCGGCCCAATAGATCTCGCTTGTCAGCGGATCGGTCGGCCGGCCTTCCTGGAGCGGATGTTTGTGGATCTCGCCATGGTCGTCGCGGAGGCTAATAGCGTCGCCGTCGCGCTCGACCAGAACATACGACTTGAGGCTGTGCTCGAAGCCAGGCCAGGGCTTGGCGGATCCGAGAAGGATACGCGAGCCGGCAGAAAGATGTTGGATGGCGAGTCGCGAGACGCGGCGACGCATGGGAATTCCCGTTCGATCCAGAGGTTAAGCGCTGGTCATCAAAGGCGGGATGATTCCGTGACAGGACGGGCAATTCAATCCTTACTAGCTGCCCGTCCACGGATCTCTCGTTGCGTCACTCGTCAGGGAGTTGGACCACCCGTGCGCGCTTCGAGCTCCTCACGGAACTTCGCCTTCGCGGCTTCAAGTTCGGTTACCGAGCCGGTGTATTCGTCGCCGGCGAGCGTGTCGTCGATATCATCAGGAAACTCCTGGGCATCGAGATCGCCGATTGAGACCGTCACGGATCCGCTCACGGCTGCGACCGTCGCGATGCCGTCGGAGACCTCGATCAGAACCTCGGGGCGCGGCTCCTTCTGCAGATCGCGCGTCGCGGCAACGATCAGCGAGAGAACGCGCAGGTCCGGATTCTTGCCGAGGGAGGTCGCCTTCACGATCTCAGCGCTGAGCTCTGAAAGGCGTTCTGCGGCCGGGCGTGGCTCGATCGACGCAGGTTCGATGAAGTCCTCGCGCATATGCATGTGGAGATCGTTGTCAAAGAGGACACTGGTGCTGTAGCCGGGCGGGAAGACATGCGTGACCACACCAATTGCACCCGCGGCGAGGATGGCCTCTGCATTTTCGACTACGCCGTCTGCCGTCCACGAGCGCCCCGCTGTTCGATTACGGTTGTCGTTTCGAATTCGAGCGAAGCTTTCGGCGGTGATCACGACCTGGTCACCGATCTCATAGCGAATGGGGTCACGCATTGGGCAGTCTCCTTCAGGCATCACCCTGGCTGGCAGATTCGAAAGGCACAAAACCGCATGGCGAAAAAGCGTGGACGGGGGTTTGCTGGCATGGCGTGACTTTCATCGCGGTTCGCTAAGACAGGGTATCGAAGCTTCCCAGCAGGGGTGCCTGTCATGAACACCAAGTCGAAGATGATCGCCAACGAAGCTCGCGAGCTCGCTCAGCCGGCCGCCTGGCTCCTCGGTTTCGCGCAGCGCCTGTCGGCGATCTCGCCCGAGTTCGTCGGGGACGCTCCCGCCCGCTTGCTCGACTTCGCCGAGTTCTCGGCCGGCGCTCAGCAGGCCCGGCCGGCGCCGCTCGGCCGCTTCCAGATCATCCAGGGCGGTCGGGTCTAAGGTTCCTCGCGGATCGCCTCTATATACGCCGCCGGGTCCTCTGCGATCGCGACACAGGCTGCGCTGACTTCGCGCGCCACACGCGGCGCTCCCGGCATAATCGAAGAGGCTCCCATTGGGAGCATCGCCAGCGCCATAGCCCCCGCCATCGTGTTTAGTGGCACATTCGTCGCCTTGGCGATGCTGGGGAGCGCTTTTGACACCTTCGCCATCCGCTCTTCCGCCCTCTTCCGCAGAGACAGATCCTGCTGAGTATAGGCTTCGTGAGCGAGTTCGCCGACGCACCGGGCGGCGCGCGCGGCGGGATGGTTCGAGTTGACGAAGTCGCGAGTTTTCGGATCCAGAGCTGCCGAAAAGTCAGGAGCCTGCGCGGCGCCTTGAGAGGCTCCGATGGCAACCATTGCAGCGGTGAGGATCGCACGTAACACGACGCTATTCTGACTCGCGGAACGCTAACAAACAATCGCAGGCCGGCGTTCTTGCCGGAGAGGGTGAATAGGTCGAATTCGCGTGGTAGTCTTCAGCCCACGATTGGGAACCTGAGGCGTCAGGTCTGGCTCGCCACGAGGGTCAGAGCCATTAACCCGCGTGGACGCGTTAACTGATCCTTCCTGAAGCCAGTCGGAGGGCCGGATTGAGACCGAGATCTTGGTGGATCGCGGACGCCCGACGTTTGCATCTGCAAATGGTGCGACCTAGACCGGTCGAGCTGCATTCCGCAGCGAGTTAGTGGTCGAGCCATGTACGATATTCGATGGATTCGCGCGAACGCTTACGCGTTCGACAGGAGCTTGATGCGACGGGGCCTGGCGCCGCTGTCGTCCTCGCTGCTTGAACTCGATGATGCTCGCCGCTCCTCGATTGGCCAAGCTGAGCATTCCCGAGAGCGCCGGAACGCCCTTTCCGAGGAGATCGGCAGGGCAATGGCAGCGAACGATGTCGAGCTGGCCGACAAGCTCAAGGCGGAGGTTGCTGAGCTCAAGAAGCAGCAGCCGGCGTTGGAAGCGCAGGAAAAGGCCGCGAAGGAAGCGCTCGATGAGAAGCTCACGGCGATCCCGAACATGCCGCTCGAAGACGTCCCCGAGGGTGATGACGAGCACGGCAATGTCGTGCTTCACGTTCATGGCGTGAAGCCGGAAGAACGCGGGCTTCTTGTCGATGTCGCAGAGCCGAAGCAGCACTTCGAGCTTGGCGAGGCGCTCGGCCAGATGGATTTCGAGGCAGCCGCCAAACTCTCGGGATCTCGCTTCGTGGTGCTGCAGGCGCAAATCGCGCGGCTGTCCCGGGCGCTCGGTCAGTTCATGCTCGACACCCACACCGAGGAGCACGGCTACACCGAGGTCAATCCACCGCTGCTCGTGCGCGACGGTGCGATGTTCGGGACGGCCCAGCTGCCGAAGTTTCGGGATGACCAGTTCCGGGCTGGCGAGGAGCACTGGCTTGTTCCGACCGCGGAGGTGCCGCTGACCAATCTCGTCAGGGAGGCGGTCCTTGATGAGGAAGAGCTGCCGCTCCGATACACTGCGCTGACGCCGTGTTTCAGGGCGGAAGCCGGATCTGCCGGCCGAGACGTCCGCGGCATGCTGCGTCAGCACCAGTTCGAGAAGGTCGAGCTGGTGTCCATCACGGCGCCGGAGAAGTCCCGGGAAGAGCACGAGCGCATGCTCGCGGCCGCCGAGACGGTGCTAAAGAAGCTCGATCTGCACTATCGGGTGATGACGCTTTGCGCCGGCGACATGGGCTTTTCTTCCCAGAAGACGTGGGACATAGAGGTCTGGCTGCCGGGTCAGAAGGCATACCGAGAGGTCTCTTCTTGCTCGGTCTGCGGCGACTTCCAGGCTCGACGGATGAATGCGCGGTTTCGTCCTGCAGAGGGCGGCGTGCCCCGCTTCGTCCATACGCTCAACGGCTCGGGCACGGCGGTCGGGCGCGCGCTGATCGCCGTGATGGAGAATTACCAGAACGCCGACGGATCGGTCACAGTGCCTGCGGTTCTGGTGCCATATATGCGTGGGCTGACACGCATCGAGAAGGCGGTCTGATCCCCTCGGCCGCCAGTCTGGCTCCTCCAGGCTGGCGGTTGGCCTTGTGCCTCGCCTCCGTCCGGCTGAAAGTGCGGAACGAACAGGAGTTGGTCATGGGCAGCCTTGTCATCTGGAGCGACCCCGCGGTTCGCGTGGTCGCCGAGTGGACGAAACCCGCGATGGGTGCTCGTTCCGGAACATACGAGGTCCTCGGTGGTGGAGAGGTCACCGATGGTGTCTGGCACCCTGAGAAGCGGCAATCCGCGACCAACCGGGGAGATGCGCTCGCCAAGGCGGGCAAGCTCGCGCGGAAGCTGCGAAAGGACAAAGGCATCGAAGGCGATCCGCCTCCTCTTCCTGCGGATGAAGATGCCCCAGGTCCGACGCTTTCGCCCTAAGGAATGACCCGCCAGACCTTGTAAGGTCTTCTGTTGCGCCGCACACTTGCGGCGCCATGCATCACGTCGACCCCGCGCGAATCGAGCCCGATGGGCTTCCCTGTTTTACGGGAGTCGACGTCCGCATTGCGCGTGCGGGATCAGGGTGGCGCGCAGCTCTCACCAAGCCGAACGGCGCCGGCCGCACGTTCCGGATCATTTTGAGCGGTGGTGTGGTGCAACTCGCTGTCGATGCGAGCGATACGCCGGTTCAACTCGACCAGGCCATCCGCTCGGTTAGGCACATCGACGCCGGGCGTCCCGGTGAGGTGTTTCTGGCTCGCGGCGCGGATCTCGAATTCGCAATCGCCGGCGAGTTTATCGGCTTCCGAGGCCGCGCGGGCGCCGTGCGCTTCGGCGCCATGTTCAAGCCGTATCAGGACGCGATCGCACTCATGCCCTGGTACGGCTTCCGGCAGCTGCGCGGCTAGACCGGCGTCGGGGCAAGCGAAGCCTGCCAGTCGTCGATGCAACGCCGGAAGAAAGGAAGGGACCAAAGATTCGAAACGCCGGTTGGGGCTTCAGCATCGTGGTGCTTCCCGTCGAACACGATCCATTCATGGGTGCCCGCATCGAAATTGCAGAACGTCGCGACCGCATCCAAGTCGTCCCAGTCCATGCCGTCCGGAGGCTGGATGTTCGGCCAGTGCTCAGCGATCAGAGCTCGGTCGAAGCCGCAGGGTTCATCGTCGGAGTGGAGCATGAGCTGCTCGATGCCCATTTCCGACATGCCGAGCGCATAGAAATCGCCAAGTCCACCCAGTTCCTCAGCGACGTCGCTGACGACGCAGGCACAGCGCCCGGCATTGATCGCCTGCACGCTCTCGACGCCCTCCGCCAGCAAGCGATCGCGGATTGTCTCGATTGCCGTCGCGAGCCGCTGGGCAGCCGATACGCTCTCGGCTGCGGCCCCGCGTTCGAGCGGCTCTTTCTCCTGGGACCGGTACGGGTAGTGGTCAGGCGTCAGGGGAATCCCGATCTCGGTAGATAGAGCCTCGATTTCCTCGGCAAAGGCGGGGAACGGATTGCGGTTCTGGTATCCGGTGATGAGGGTGTTCTCGAACCCCCGAAACAAGGGCGTGTTGCCGTGAGCGTCCGCGCCGATCATGACGGGGAACGCGGTCTCTTCGCTGAGGAGCTGCTCCAGCGCGAAAAACCGGACAGGCTTGCTTGCACGGGCCTCGTTGGCGCCGCGATCCTGGAGTTCTCGCTGGAAGAAGACTCCGATCGCGGTCTCTCCGGCGGTCTGGACCTCGAAGCCGTCTGCTTCGGTTTCCAGTTCGTGCCAGCGCCCGGCCCCCGTTTCCAGGATCGTCTTCATGGTGCGTTGTCTCCGCGGATTCGTTCTGAGGTGACTATCGTCTCGATGCAGGCAATCGACAACCGGGAGGGCTGAAAGGATCGCGTTAACGCTCCTCCACCGTTTCGTGAAATCTCACCCTTGATTCTTCGATCACCAGGCTCCAGCTTGGAAGGACGGAAGCACCGCTAGCTTAGCGGTTCAGAGCACCAAGCCTAATGAACTTGGTTGCAAGGGTTCGAATCCCTTGCGGTGCACCGTCAACCCAAAGGAGTTTTCCATGACCATGATCTCGCATTGACCTGCCGCGGGTCGGCCGCACCGTCGAGAAGACGGAAAATGACGACAAGCTCTACATCTACGCGCTGGTTCGCGCAGATCTCCAGATGCCGCCCGGGAAGCTGAGCTCCCAAGCCGGCCACGCCTACACCGACGCGCTGTGGGCCGCATACGACCAGGACCCCGAACTCGCGCTCCGCTATCGGCGGGAAGGCGCTGGTGGTTCGAAAGTCACCCTCAAAGCGAAGAACCTGGCAGCACTCGAACGCGCAAAGCGCGAATGCGAGGAAGCCGGTGTCCCGCACGCTCTCATCATCGACCGCGATCACGTCCTGCCGCCGTTCTTCGACGGATCTCCTATCCCGACAGCACTCGGTTGCATCGGGACGAAGGCAGAGCTGCGTCCGCTGATGAAGCGCTTTCAGGTCGTTTGAAGGGAGATGAACATGAACCAGTTGCAGTACCAGACCGTTCCGTGCGCCTCCCTGATCCAGAAAATGCGGGACACCGAGCAGATGGTGGGCCTATCCGTTTTGGCTCACGGTGAAATGGTCGAGGCTCGTTACCTTGAGCTCGTCTCCCACATCAGGGACGGGGTGCCGCTCATTAGCGAATGGCGGATGCCGGATTGGATTTATGATCCAATCATCCTCAAGCGGCTCCTGCCTGATGAGATGGTCAGGACCTATCTCCGGTACCACGATATCGGAAAAACGGCGACGAGAACGGTCGACGAAGAGGGCCGTGTCCGGTTTCCCGGGCATGCTGAGGCGAGTCGAGACATCTGGCTAGAGATCGGGGGCGACCCCGAGGTGGCCGAATTGATGGGACTCGATATGGCGATCCATCTCCTCAAGGATGCGGGAGTCGAGGCCTTTGCGAAGCGCCCTCAGGCCATCGCTCTGATCCTTGCTGGCCTGAGCGAGGTGCATGCCAATAGCGCTCTTTTTGGAGGCGTCGAAACTGACTCCTTCAAGGCGAAGTGGAAACAGATCGACCGCCGCGGCAAGGCGATCCTCAAGAGGATCGAGCCATGATGGCGCCCGGTGTGCTGGCGGAGGGGGCGCAGGCCTCCTCCGCAGCTCTCAAGGCCTGTGGCGCCTGTCGAGCCTGCTCGGCGGCCTGCGGTCGCGTGAGACGTCTGGATGCCCCTGGAGCCTTCGCCGAGGGCTTCAGGGCGGGTATCGCGGCGGCGGAGAAGGTAAGAGCTACGGAAGAAGCCGCCGCGGATCGAAAGCGTGATGCTTGGCTCGAATTCGAAGATCGCTTCCTGACCGGTCCAGCTGGCGGGCGGGTTGCTGCACAGATCTTCGATGCGTGCGAGCGCGCTTTCGAACGAGCGTGGCCGGATCAAGTGGCGGCACATGCCGCCGCGAAGACCGCACTTCTCGGCTTCCAGCCGGATCGTTGACGAGAAGCCAGCCGGCGCGCCTGCGCCGGCTGGTCCAACTACAGGAGGCCGAGTGCGACGAGCTTTTCGCGACCGTATAGGCTCACGAGAGCCTTGGCCTGTCGCTCGTTCAGCCGGAATGCCTCGTCACGAGGGTCCGCCGCAGGGATTAGCTCCGCCATGTCGGCTTTAACTAGGTCGGAGGCCACACCGTTCTCGATGACGCCGTCGACGTCCTGGAAGCGGAACGAACGCGGGATCTTTGCGCCAGGCGTCAGCATCACCCCGTTGGCCGCCGCCGCGGCCACCAGCGCGTAGGCGCACCGGGGACTGGGCGATCGCGGCTGGCTGTGTGGATGGGTCTTCCGAACGAGGAGCTGGCTCGAAGGCTTGATGTAGACGCTTTTGACGACACCCACGCTCTGAGCGAACCGGTTCAGCACCAGGCGCTCGGGATTGTCCTCGGGCTCTCCGGACAGAGTGGCGGCGTGCCGCTCTAGACTGAAAGGCGCGGCGCCGGCGAGATTTCCGACACCGCCGGCCAGATTGGTCAGAATGCCGCCTTCGTGGAGCCGCTTGTGCAAGCCGATCAGCTCGGCTTCGCGTTGGAGGCAGCGTAGCTGCTCCGCCTCCGTGTAGACGGAGTCGATACGGTAGGTAACCGATCCGCCCTGCCTAAGAATCTTGCGGATGACGTTCGTTTTGAACGGATTCTGGAGACCGACAGTGTGCGGCCTTCGAGCCTCAGCTTCGTGTTCCAGAGCACGCCGCTTGGTGCCTTTCCCGACGTAGAAAATCTGTCCGTCGGGGCGACAGAGCAGGTAGACGTAGTAAAGGCCGCGCTGGCCGGCGAGGAAGCGGTCGGCATCGTCACGGCCGCCTTCGAACAACGGCTTGGTCATTCCGGATTCCAAGGGAAAGGGACGAGGTGGGAAGGCAGGTACAATGGGTGCTCCGGCGCGCCCTTCGCCGTCAAGCGTAGTGCGTGAAGCGGGAGACCCAATCGCCGGATATGCGCGAAGCGCTCCTCCATGAGGAGACGTGTTTTCGCGCGGCCTTTTGCGCTCCCCCAAGCCGCAACGAGAACGCCGCCCTGCTGCCTGCAGAATTCGGCTGCGACGCTCAGCGCCTCATCGGCCATCGGGCCGATCGGGTCATCCATCGAGGCCAGATCGTCGGCATCGGTCGCCACGCCGGTCGCCGCGTTCACGAAGACAAGCTCGCTGTAGCCGAGTGTGTTGGCGAAGCCGATCCCGCGCCGGGAGGTTGGGTCGTCGGAATCCGCTCCCGCGGTCGACGGATTGTGGAGGATCATCACCAGCGGTCGGCCGCTGCTGAACAACCCACCGAGGCGCCGGCGCAGCCAAACCCGGTGCTGGGGTGAGCTGAAATGCGCGTCCTTCTCAATCCAATCAGGCAGCTGCACGGGCGATCCTTCAAATCCGGATCACGGATGATCCATCTGGATCACGCGCGCATCAAGGATCGCTCTTGCCCGATCCACCGGCGAGGTTGAGTTCGCGTTCCCATCGCCTCGCAGCTGCCACCGCGTTCTTTGGCAAGGTCGGGTAGGCCTTTATGATGGCTTCTTCGGACACACCTGCCTCGAGGTTGACGAGAACGGTATCGACGGGGATGCGGGTGAAGGGAGCCGTCAAAAAATCCGTATTTCACTCCCCCGCAATTGCCAAAATCCTGAGGAGGAGCGCGGGCCGGTATTGCCAAAAGCGTGCGCCAAAAAGGCGCGGACGGCTAAGAAAATCGCTTCAAAACAGAGATTTACGCACGAATTCGAGAAAGAGAGAGTGGGTGTGACAAACCGTACATCACTCCCTATGCGGCCGTCGGAGCGCCCGTGGTTGGGAGAGCATTTGGCTCCGGTGCGAGGTGTCGCAGGTTCAAGCGCGAGCCAAATTTAAGGGGTCGAGGACGCCGCTGCCAAAAATACCGTACATCGGGCCGAATTTGGAGTCGTTCGCCGGGAGTGACCTGGCGCATCCGACCCCAAAATGGGTCATTGCCGCCATGGGAAGGCGCAAAATCGTCCCCAAAGCCACTGTCAAAAATTCCGTGGAACACTCCCTTGATAGCTGAGCCTCCGCCGGATCGGGTAATCCGACTCTGCATCATGTCCTCGGCCGCTCAACGACGGCAATTCGTCGGAAAAGTGGACTCTGGCGCTGGGATGCGGCCTCTTTGGCGGGCCAGGGACATTGCCAAAAATACCGTACTTGATGCCCAGGAGGCATTGCCAAAAAGCCGTCCGAGGCTCGGTCGAACGAATCGGGACGGGGTCGAGAATCGGCGACTGTCAAAAATACCGTGGATCACTCCCGTTCCGATTGCCAAAATCGAGTCTCGGAGCTGACCGAGTCGCTCCAAGCGGCTGCGATGGGCCTTCACGCCGACCCATTCACGTTTGCCAAAAGCCCGTACTTCAATCCGGGCGGCGCCGTACTTCGATCTGACGGCGCCGTACTTCAATCCGGCAACGCCGTATTTCGATCCGGAGGCGTTTCGCTAAGAGACTGACATCCCGCTCTGAATCCCAGTCAACAGAGCCTAAAACCTAAGAGAAAAACTGGAGAAACGGATTCTCTAAAACGAGCTCGAACAGCTCTGGTTCATTTATATTTTGTTAACCTTTTGAAAGCTCAAATGGGACGCACTCAGTAATTCCATGATTATCGAAGGCTTCCCGCACCTGGTTCCCTAACAGGATGTCCCTAGGTGATGCGGGCGAGCGATCTGGACTGCGCTCGAAGCCCTCGCCAGCCACATTAGGGCTGGGAAAAGGCAGGAGCGAAAAGCCTGCGCTTCGATAGAATTGCGTGGACGGCCGGACGAAACCCTTCATGGATCTCGGGTCATATTGGTAAGGAATATGCACTTGGTTCTTTCGGCCGTTGCCGAAATGGAGGTCTGATGTCCGTTGAAATTGCCGTTCGCCACAGCTTTGCTCCCGGATCCCACGGCCACCAGCTGGTCGGGATCATGAAGGAGTTCGCTGGGACGATCGATAATTTCGTCTCGACGGTCGGAGATGAGCACATCGCCCGCTTTGAGGTGGTCGCAAGCCTCGATTTCGAGGACGAGGTCGTCGAGCAAGAGGATGTCCTCGATTTCATCGAGGCCCTCCGCGCCCATGAAGGGCAGGCCGGCATCGTTCTGTCTGACACCGACAGCGATATCCCTCAATGGGCGATGCTGATCGTTCCTCGCCTTGAGATGATCTTCGACAAGCGGGGTATGCTCGTTCACGCACGCTGCGATTATCAGGTGGTGGGCGGCTTCGGGGAAATCGAAGTCGAGGACGAAGATGAAGATGGGGTGCAGCCCGAACTGCGCGCGCTCTTCGCCTTCGCTGTCGGCGTCAGCCCGGTCCTCGAACTCTGGAAGCACGTCATCGGAGAGGGGATACCTGCCTCGGCGGTTATGGAGCACCATATCGTCACCAAGGCCGACCTCGAACCCACGCTCGCGCAGGCGGTGCGGGATGTGCTGCGACTGGTCATCGAAGGTGCCAGCTCCTTTGGCCCTCAAGCCGGTCCCTTCGTCACCATCGACGAGATCAATTGGGGAGGAGACGCGCAAGGACAGGCAGAAGAGCTGCGCCAGCAGGCCCTTCATCAGCAGACGACGCTTCCCACGCAGTGGCTGTCCCCGATCACCTCGGAAGGAAGCCCCCGCTTCGGCTACATCGACGAAGAGAATTGCTGCCGCAGCTGGGTTGCGACAAACGACGATGAGCTCGGCGAGCTCCGGTCGCTCTCGGGATGGCGTCATGGCAACCCGTGCGCGTTGATGGCAACGGAGGACGGCAGCTATCACATCGCCGTCGCCTCGTTGTCGGGAGAAGGGGCCGGATCGTATCCGATCGCGGTCTACGCCCAGAGGCTCTCGCTCGAATTCGAAACCCATGAGAGTTGGGACGCGGTCAATCTCTCGCTGGAATGCGACCAGGTTTGGGGTGATCACGACGATCCGGATTTCATCGCCCACATGGCTGAGCACATGGCGGAGTTCGCCAAAAAGCTCGCTCGGAACGCCTTCCTGCGTCCGACCGGCGTCCCGCGCAGGCTCCGCCTGACAATTCACGCCGATGAAGCGCTGCTCGACGAGATCGAGGGGTACGTCGAAGAGATTGAGGTCGATGTTCGGGCCTTCGCCGCCCTCTGCCCGGGCGAGAACATGCTGGAATCCCTCGACATCGATTATATCGTGCCGAAGGTCGTTATCGATGACGGTATGTCGCCACTCGCCGTTCACGCTCTCCCGAAAATCGTCTCCCTCCCCCTCGATCTTGAGGAGCGGCTTGACGATCTCGGCGATGTCGAAGGAGAGGGCTGGAACGCGCTCGATCTGGATCCAAGCTCGACGACCTTCGTGAAAGGCCGCTGGCTGACCGCAGGTGAAATCGCAGGCAAGCCGACCCGCCTGCCCTTCATCGTCTTCAAGAGCAACCGCTCTGGTGAGGTGGTCGTCTACTCGACACTGTCGACGAAGAAGGCGCCCGGTCTCCCGAGCTCGCTCGGGAAATCAATGATCGGTGATCTCGGCACCGCTACGCTGATCGGCATGATGGAGGCCGGCAGCGGGATCATTTGGGAAGGCAAGGCGCCGGCGCGACCGAGGTCCAAGTCCCGCGCTTTCATCGACCTCATCGCAAAGACGTTCCCCGACGATCGCTTCTCATTGGTGCCCTTCAAACAGGCCTATTTCTCGACGGCGTTGCAGGGCTCGCCTGTGATCTCAGAGATCATCGTCGATGCGCGGATGCCCGCGGCTGAACGCCGGCACGTCATTGGGTGCCTCGAGGAGAAGCCTGGTCGAGGGCAGCGATCCCGGATCGTAACGGTTCCGGACGTCCCTTGGACGCCGGCAAATCTGGAGGCCGCTCTAGGTGAGATGCTTGCTGATTATGCGATGGGCGCCGCGCTCGCATCGCGTGACGGCTCCGAGGGAGAGGATTTCAACGACTTTCTGGCGCTGATCCGTGGCGTCTCCTATGCGGTCGCCAGTACCCTGATCGGCAGTGGTTCTCCGCTCTCCCTGGCGACGACGAGCTTCCTGCTGAATGTCCATGGGTCCAGCAGCCTTGCCGACGAGGTGTTCAGGCAGCTCGCGCGGCTGGATATGAAGTCACTGCGATCCGTCGACGACACCATCGAACTCGTCCACGGGGTGCTGAGCAACGCGATGGAAGCCGACCTGGAGATCTAATTGGGTCTGCCAAAATCGCCGTACATCACTCTTTCGGCTATTGCCAAAAATCCGAGCCTCGCGGGTCGGATGCGAGCCGCGTCAGTCAAGGCCCGAAGGATGAAAGCTCTTCGGCAGATCGCGCTCGGACGAGCTCTGGGTCAGGCCCGATCAGGGTTCCCGTGGCGGTATCGACCCACCAGTCGTCCTGGTCTCGATGTACGGTTCCGCTATCGATCAGCGCCTGCATGCCATCGCGATAGGCCTCCCAGCGGCGCGTGAACTCGACTTCGTCGGCCTCGCTGTCGCCAAGGTCCGCAGTTTCGAAGCTGGGCCAATTCGAGTTCGTCATTGGGAGATCCGTGAATTGCGAGGGAAGCGTTTCAGAGGGTCGGCGCGGGCGCGGCGTGCCCTGGTGCCGGTGGAGGCGGCAACGCGGCGAGGGACACGCTAAGCAGCTCCGTGAACTCTCTCACGAAGTCTTTGAGAGGCTGACCAGGCTGCCACGACAGGTAGATCCCGTGGTGGTCGCGATCGGTCCGCACGCGGTCGTCCGAGTGAGCGCCGGATAGCGATGCCAGGAAAGTGTCGGCGCGGCGCCACTCGTCGAACGAGGGGGTGCCCCAGACCAGACCGAGCTCGGCGATCTCAGCCTGCTGATAGGCGCCGACGGTGGCGCGCAGCCGCCCGATCCGTCCCATGACTTCGATCTGAACGAGGCGACCGGCGTGCGTGAAGCGCGCTTCGGCGTGATCCTTGTCGCCGATCAGCTGCACCTCACCAGGGAGTGATTTGCCGAGCGCGTCCGCGGCGGCTTCCAGAACCGCCCGCCGGTCAGAAGACAGCTTCAGCTTCCCTGCCTGGGTTCGAATGCCCCCGACACGAGCAAGCTCGGCGTCGGCGTCGAAACCAGGCCCATTGACGACACCAGCGGGCCAATCGACAACCGCGGCGTCCGTGCACGGCGGAAGCATGACGATGTCCTCAGGGGTGAGAGCCAGCCAGCTCCAGGAGACCGAGCGTGCCGAGCTCTCGTAGCTGTTGCGATACACGATGCCATCGTGCCCGGTCTCCTTGAGGCCCTGACGGAACAGGTCAAGGATGGCTCGACGCTCGTAGAACTCCCGCGGCAGAAGCTTGCGGATCTCGGCTTGGATGCCGGCCGGCAAGAAGCGACGCAGGGCTCCGATCAGATAGTCGCCGGTCCAGGCACGAGGATCGTCGGGAAGAAACACGGGGTTGGCAATTTTCAGCGCCACTGGGATCAGCCGATCCGGACCGGGCGCCGCCTTGATCTCGGCCACGTTCAATGTCTGCAGCCGGCGCTGAGCCTGTCGGCGGGATCCGAAATGGAAGCCCAGGTCGGAGGTGGATGCAAAGCGATCGAAAGCGTGTCGTGTCCCGTGCCAGAGCACCAGGGGTCGGCCGGCGGCATCGGCCGCCCGAGTGCCCAGCAAAATCGCCGACTGCTGATCGGAGAGCTCGGTCACGGCACGAGACCCGGCGTCGAGGGGGCGAGGCGATCGGCGACACCGGCTGCGGCCGCAAGATCGTTGAGAAGCGCGAAGGGAACAGCGGTCCGGTCCGCCGACAGGATGGCGCTCACTGCGGGGCGCGAGTGAGGGTCTGCATTGCTCGCGGCGCGTTCCAGCCGAGACAGCGCCTCCTGATCGACGTCGACGACCTCATCGTCCTCATTCACCTGCGAGTCGTAGAAGACATCCAGGACGGCTTTGGCGAGCTCCCTGGCGCTCGCTGAAGGGATCTCCGGGGATCGGCTCGGGAGAACGGTGCCGTGCTGGTCCAGCTCGCCGGCCAGGTCGATGTTGAGGATGCCGCTGGGAAGGTACTGGATGCGGTACCGGAACCGGTGCTCATCATCGGGATCGATGCCAACGATCTCCCCAACTGCTCCAGCCGGCGCATATCGCTCGCCGAAGTCTCCCTCATCCATCACGGGGCGGCTGAAGCGGAGATGGGTTCCCAGGGCGAGCGGATGAGGGTGCGGCATTGATGGATTCCTGGCAGGTGATCCCGCAGGATTTCCGCGCGTACCTGAAAGGCACAAGTTCTCAGGCGGTGACTACTCTCGGCCCTGAAGGACCGAGCTTCGTGCCTTCGCAGGCCTGATTTCCTGTTTCCGGCCACCAGCGCGGCTCGATCCACAGGCCACCCCCGGATGTCCTCCGGTTGATGCGAGCCCGCGCGCCAGGATCGACCTGGCTGCGTTGACATCGGCATTCTCGATGAGGCCGCAATTCGTGCAGACGAACTGCGAGCGGCTGATGCGGCTCTTTGCATCGACCGTGCGGCAGGAGGAGCACTCCTGCGAGGTGTAGGCCGGATCGACGGCGACCAGCCTCGATCCGTACCAAGGCGCCTTGTAGGCGAGCATCGAGCGGATCATGCCCGGCGCAATATCGAGAAGGGACCGGTTCAACCCCGCCTTCTGCCGGGTCCTTGACCCAGGCTCCTCGACAGTGCCTCGTGCGGAAGCCGTCATGTTCCAGACTTTCAAGTCCTCGACGACGATCGTGCCGTGGTTCTTGGCGATAATCGTCGTGGCCTTGTGAGCTGCATCCCTCCTTCGTCTGGCGAACCTCGCCTGCAGGCGCGCGACGCGCCTCAGCGCCTTGGCGCGGTTCCTGGAGCCCTTCCGCCGGCGGGCGACACTCTTCTGAGCTGCTGCGAGCCGCCGGCGCTCATGCGGCGAGACGCGCGGCAGCTGGAAGACAGTCCCGTCCGAGAGAGTGACCGGCTGATCTATGCCCAGGTCGACGCCGACGGCCGGACCAAGGTTCGGGGCTGCCTTCTGCATCTCCTGCTCGACCTGGATCGAGACGAACCAGTCGCCGGCGACTATCGACACCGTGACATTCTTGATCGCTCCCTCGACCGGGCGATGCTGGACGAGCTCCACCCAGCCGGCCTTTGGCAGGAAGATGCGCCGCTCTTTGAGCTTGATCTGCTTTGGGTCGGGATAGCGGAAGGACTCGTTTTCGCCCTTACGTCGGAACGTGGGATAGCGGCTCCGCCCCTCGAAGAAGTTCGTGAAGGCGCGATGCAGATCCCGGATCGCCTGCTGCAGCGGGTGATGAGGCACATTCCTCAGCCATTCCGCCTCGCGCTTCAGCTCGGTTAGTCCATCGCACTGATCCGCGTAACTCAACCGCCGCGGCGCGCTCCGATGGAACTCCAGGGTCTTTTGATCGAGGCACAGGTTGTAGACCATCCGGCAGCATCCGACCGTCGGAAAAGACCCGCCTGATCCTGGCTGGGATAAATTCGGAAGCGATAGGCCTGCTGGCGCAGCATGTGAAAGAAGCTACGTTCGATTCCTTGTTCCGGCAAGCTCACCGGATCGCCTTGCTCGGCCCTAAACGACCGGGCTTGCGGAGATCAGGCGGTCAAGGCGATCCTACGCTCCTGCCGGGCGGTAGGCCGGCATCGCATGTGGAGAAGCTTCTCCTTGCGACCTTCCTCGATCTCCAGATCGTAGTCCGGGAACGCCTCCAGCTTCGACGCGGCGACAATCTCTTCGATCGCAGTTCTGAACTTCGAGGTCGGCAGCTTCGAGCCGGAGCGCTTGCGCAGTTCGGAGAGAGAATAGCGGGCTTCGGTTTCACCTGCAGCTTTGCGGGCGAGACGATAGACGAAGCGCGCGATCGGCCGGGTGATGAGGAAGTAGTCGGGATTGAGGGTCAGAATGGTCGGCTTGCCGTCCGGACGGACGACGCCATTATAGACGAAGTCGGGGATCTCGATCTCAACCAGGTCGATGCGGTCCTGATTGGTTCTGGAGACGACGCGGTAGCGGCCGATCATCGGTGTCGCTTCGGTGTCGCGGCGCGATCCCTTGGCGTCCTTCGTCAGGCTGGTGATCTTGATACGCGTCGCCTGGAGGCGGTCGAGCGCCTTTTCCAGATCGATGTACTGCTTGCCACCGAGCTCGCGGCGGCAGAAGCGCAGGATGTCGGAGGCGGCCGGGCGGTAGACGCGCGGAGGCAAGGACGGGCGAAGCCCTTTGCGCTCGTCGATATGGTACTGCCGCATCGCATCGGCGAGGTACGAGATCATGTTGATGACGATGTCGTAGTCCCACGCAGTGGCGAGACCGACCTGAGCACCGCCCTCGATGCGAATGATGGCGTCCTTGAGCTCGTAGGTGATGACGCCGGCGGTCGACGATTTCGACAACGTGAAGGGCGCGATATCGAGCAGAGAGAATTCGTCCTTGATCGGCGCGTCATGCACCTGCGGGACGAAGAACTCCATCTGCGGGTTTTCCACCGGAGGATCCCGCATGATCGCAGGGTCGTGCTTGGATCGCCCTGTATCGGCCTTGGTTGGGATCTCGTGTCGCGTGAGAATGCAGATCTCTTCGGCGCGAATTGCGTCCGACATGCGCTGGAGCGCCTGTCGGATCCCCGGCGACTGAACTTCTTCCAGCTTCAGTTCTGAGATGGTGCGTCGGGCGTAATACCGGCGCAACCGACTGAGCGACTCTTTGTCGAGGGAGCGGCAGTCTTCGGGAGCCTCTCCGTCCAAACTCTGGATCTGGCGCGCTACATCCTGCAGATACGCGTTCTTCTCGTGGAGCGAGAGCTCCGCGAATTCGGAACGGGGTAGCAGGGGAATGCGCTTTGGTGCCGCCATGACCTCACATTGCCACCCGCTGAATCAGGAGGCCCCGAGCGGCTGACTGGTCGGGTCTGGAAGCGATCCCGAATCAGCGCTCGTCGCGCATGATAGCAAAAACCTCGCGCGCGAAGCTGGGCCGTTAGTTCGACTGATCCGAGAGCATGCGGGCGACGCCGGATCCAGTCAGGCCGGCGTTGAGGGAGATGTCGTTTGCGGCACTGACCCCGGCCTCGTAGCCAGTATCATGGCTCAGGCTGTCACGACCGTTTCGGGTGTAGCGCAGGCTGACACCGGTTCCCTTCATCGCCGCGTCAACGATGTCCATCTTGCGGAGGATCAGGCCTTTGCCGATGGCCTTCTGGCGCGCCCAAGTGATCTCGTTGATCCGCCGGCAGAGCGTGTCGGTCAGGCCGTCCATGAAGGCAATGTGGCGCCGGCGGCGCACGTTCGGCCTGAGAAGGATCATGTCAGCGAGAAGCTGCTCCGAGTGCGAGTTCATGGCCCGCGCGCACACCTCCAGGAGGTAGACCGCGATGGCGACGTCAGCCTCGTGGCCGAAGAACGTCTCGATCGAGGATTTCATCGCCGTCTTGTGCGACGTCCAATTCTTCGTGTCAGTGAGCTTGCCGATCGCGTTGGCGACACGCCACAGCCGGGCGGATACGACTTCCTGGTCGGAGCGGAATTCCTCGCTGACGAACTCGTCTTTTGGGGCTTCTTCAAGCTCGTCCGCCTGGATGCCATAGCGCTCAAGCAGCTCCGCGGCCTTTGCTGCGGCCGCGGAGGCTTCGGCCTCCGAACAAGAATTCTGGATCGTTTTCGCGCGGAGTGCGCGAATGATGTCCAAGATGCGCTGACGGTCCTTCATGACGGCTCTCGATTCCGATGTCGAAGCATACCGTGGATGAAGGATTGAAGCGCTTGATCAATGCATCCCGTCTGCGGATTTTGGTGGATGAAGGAGACATTCCATGCCGATTCCATCTCTGCCCGCCTATTACCAGCCCCAGGTCTGGGTCGACGATCACGCGCTTCCCGACGGGCCGAAGACGCAGTTTGACGCGGCGGATGCGCTGTTCACGTTGGCGAACGAGCCGTTCAAGGCCGCGGTGCAGTCGATTCTGGACGGCAACGTCCGCAACCTCGATCCCGTCGGCGAGGCAGCTGTGGAGGAGAGCTTCAATGGTCCGTTCTACGTCCGCATCGAGCGTGATGATTTCGAGACCTGGTGCCGGAAGCTGCAGCTCAATCCCGAGGAAGTCGGCAACTACGAGCTGGGTTACAGGAAGGAGCTCCTGAAGACGCTGGAGTCGGCTCATTTCACCGAGATCGCGGACTGGCGCCTCAAGAACGACGACGGCAGCGAGCTGTCAGCCGATCAGCAAATGCCCTGGCCTGTGACGATTTCGGCGGCGCTGGACGGCGGAATCCTCATTGGTGCGACGGCGCCGGATGGTACGGTTCGCGAGCTTCTCATCGAAATCGATCAGGGGCGTTTCAAGGTCGGGGCCTATCTCGACCAGACCGTGGCCGAGGAGCCGACGGTCATGCACGTCCTCGACGACGGCGTCGTGGTCAGCCACGGCCGTGCCCTGACGAAATACGTGCCCGGCGAGGACGGCGGCGCAAGCGTCTCGGACCTCCCCGAGCTCTACGGCGCCCCTGCCCCGGGCTTCCGGCCTTGATACCGCTATTTTGTCGGGGCTAACGCCCCGTCGCACTTATCGGGTTGCCCGCCGACAGCTCGACACAGCTGGTTCAGCAGTGTCCTCTGGTCTTCCCTGAGGACGCGGTTCGTCTCCGCGATCTCTGCGCGTATCGCTTCGCCGCTCGCTATGGTGGCGATATCAATCTCGGTGATGCAGCTCGCGTAGTGCCATTCATCAACGAACGCTTTGCACTCGTTGATGAAGTTCGAGACGGTTCCGCCGTACTCACTAGGGCAAGTGAAATCAAACTTCTTGACCGGGTTGCCGGTATGTTTGCAGGTCGCCTTCATTTCCAGGCGTCTTTCTGTGACGCATTCCGTGATCAATTTCGCGCGGCACATCTCGTCCCGGACCCCGATTTTTGTGGGCTCGGACAGGGCAGCGGAGTGCATCATCCCCAATGTCGCAATGGTCGCCGCAAGCCGCACGAAGAAGCTCTCGTTCATCTCATCGGCCCTCAGCTTGGAGTTATTCGGCCATCTATTTCTTTGCGGGGATGGTCTCGTCGCACCGCTCGGGATGATCGCCAACGGATTTGCACAGCTGGTTGAGTAACGCCCGCTGATCCTCGCGGATCGCGCGGTTGGTCTCACGCATCTCTGCCAAGATTGCTCCCAGGTCGACTTTAACAAGGCACTCGTTGGGCCTCGTGTTATCGAATTGCGCAGAGCAGGAATCGACGTGGGTCTTATTATCGTCGGTTTCCGCGGGAACAGACGTTTGGCGACAGTACGTCGGATTGATGGTCTTATCGCAGGCTGCCTGGTAGGCGTTGATGACACAAGCCCGTATGGCTCGCGCCCGACATTCCAGATCTCTGACTGCGAAGGACTGAGCCCGCGCAGAGAGGTCAGAGAAAGCGATGCTCGCGTAAAATGCCACTGATAGCGACGCAGCCCAATATCTGAACCGTGCCATATGAACCCCCTGCCCTGCTCAGTGCAGATTTGCAGGTATCTGACGCAGCGGCAAGGTGGCTTCAGTCGCCGGCCTCGGCGAGGCGCGCGCGGCCGGCGTCGGTGATCTCGTAGCCGCCATGGCGGTAATCTTCGAGAAGCTCGGCGCCGACGAGTGCGCGAGCGTTGCGATCCCAAGAGACCCGCTCGAAGCCCAGCAAATAGGGGCGGTCGACGAGCCCGAGCTTGTGACCGGCCGCGGTCCTCAGGATGCGCAGCCGGTTCTCTGTTAGGCGAAGTGGCTTGGCGTCAGCCATAAACGATGTCGCCGAGCACGATCATCTGCAGGAGCACGTCGCCGGTCGTGCTGTCGCCCTGATCGGTGAGCATGTCGCTGAAGTGCTGCGGAGCCTTCGTGGCCATCAGTTCGAGACCGCGCTGGAGGTCCTTGTTGGTGATCTCCCGGACGGCGGCGCCATTGCCCTCGGCCTTCTTCGGATCGTCGAAGCGAAGCTTCGCCTTGAAGGGCTGCCGGAACACCTCTTCGTGCCCGTACCAGACGAGCTTGCTATCGGGCTTGCGGAAGCCCTCCACAAGGTTGTCCTCGCGCAGCCAGTAGTTGGCGCCCCCCTCGAAGCCGCTGATCAGCGTGTTGTGGATCTTGGACATCGAGACGGGGATCGAAATGGACAGACAGTCACTCTTACTCATGGATGCCTCCTGAATTCCTTGGAGTGAGCATTGACATAACTCCTGACATTCGTCAATCAGTGGGTGTGATTAGAAGGAAATGATGGATGAAGATTGGCTATGTCCGCCTCTCTCCGGCGGGGCCTTCCCTGGAAAATCAGCTCGCCGCGCAAAGGAATGCCGGTGTCCATCCATCGATGATCATGCTTGACGACCACCGGTCTGGAGCTCCGTACGCTTTCGAAGGGCGGTCGCTACTGCTGTTCTCGCTGAAAACCGGGGACGAGCTCGTCGTGGCTGCTGCGTCGCGGCTCGGGGTCGGTTTAGATGATGTTCTCGGCGTCCTTGCGGAGGTCGCGCGGCGAGGTGCGTCAATCTTCGATGTCGAGGCGGATCGGCGGTTTACCTGGCATCCTGACGCCGCTGGGATTGTGGATTTCGCCCGGCAAGCAACGAGCGCAGTTCGACTTGAAGTCGTTGCGAGGATGCAGCGCGGGAGAGTGCTTTCGGAGCGCCTGGGCGGTCCAAGGCCAAAACTGGAGGGAGACCGTCTGGAGCGTGCTCGCAGGCTCTGGGAGGACCCTTCAAACCCGGCGGAGGCAATCGCGGGGGAAATGGGCGTCAGCGTTCGGACGCTTTATCGGCGCTTCGGCAATCGGACCTGAGTAGGAGTTGAGAGTGGGCAAGCCTTCCCATAACCCCGGCCGGGGCAAGAAATTCGACCAGATTTTCTACGATGTGGAATCGGTCATCGGCGACGACGAAACCGGGCGGAAAACCACGGTCAAGAAGGTTGTTGTCGACCTGTATTTGCAGAAGAAGCTCAGTCAGAAAGCCTCCGAAGGGCCTGCCGAAACGACTGCTGCCGGGATCCTCGCGGTATGCGATGAAACAGACGATACCGAATTCGGCACCGACATCAATGCCGTGATTGCAGGCATCCGCTCGAAGCTCGACACCGCCTTTCGGATCGCTTGGGAGAAGTGGCTCGTCGTGACGGTCAATCCTGTCCGCGCGTATGGCAAGGACGGCGGTGGTGGCCTTGAGCTGACATGGAAAGAGGTGCAGCGCGGAAAGACGGTCACGGGGGACGTGCTGATGCGCTCCTACAATCTGCACGCTGAATGGTTCAACCGATGGCAGATCGAGCCGTGGCCTGATCAGATCCGGGGCGAGGACGGCCGGATTGTTGCTACGATCCCCGCCAGTCCCGAGAACGAGAAGGCGCTGGAGCGCTTTGTCCAGCAGATCAACGAGCTCCGGAAGCGCTTGGCTGCTCTCGTGGCACCGGGCGAGATCGAACAGACTCTAGCGGCGATCGCCGCCGGCCCGATTACGGCGCTGATCGACGCGAAGCGCGACACCGCTTCATAGAATGGCGTGAGGCTTCTCCAAAACGAAAAGGGCCTCGCGCTAGCAAGGCCCTCTCGATCCCCTTTTGGGATTTGACGCCGATCCCCTCGACTAACCGACGGACGGCATCTTGAACTGGGCGCCTCCGCTTGGGAAGCCCCTTCCCCCTACTCGAACGGCACGAATTTTCCGCAGGCCATCAGGCCTCGGCCGTCCTCGGTCACGAACTGGGCGGTCGGGTCCGAGCACGAGTCGATCAGCATCGGCGGCTTGCCCGGCAGGAACACCCGCATCTCGCAGAGTTGACGGCCGCACTGGCCGCCGCCAACAACCATCGAAAGGGTCGCCGGGCCGTAAGCGGTCTGCACCTGCGCCGAATAATGCGTCATGTTCGCGAAGAGATCAGGCGCATTGCGTTTGATGTCCTCCAGTTCCGGCCAGGCCTTCAGCACCTGCCCATCCTTGATCGCATCCACAGCCTGGAACTTGATGGGCGCGCCGGGGCGCTGACCGGCGCTCTGCGCGAAGGAGGCGGAGCTGCCTGCCAGCATAGCGATGCCGATCGAGAGGTGGGCGAGAAGCGAGAGAGAGCGGCGCATGCGAGAATCCCCGAAACTATGCGCGAACGATACCACAACCCGCCGCTAGCAAAAGGATGTCGACCATTGATCCTTACATTTCGGTGAATAGCGGTCGCGGTCGTTGGAAGCTGCAAGGAATGCGGCTAGCCTGATTCAAAGAATCTTGGCTGGCGGCCCTATGAATCGAATCGCAATCCTTTCGGTGCTCCTTGCGACCTGCATTTCGATCCCTGCTTTCGCGCAGAGTTCGAGCTCGTCGAGCAGCAGCTCCTCCTCCTCCAGCTCGGGCGGTGGCCAGTGCACCGGCGCACAGGCGTTCGCCGACCGGGTCGCCAAGAGCGAGTCCGCAGGCAGCGGCAACTACCAGGCTCGGAACGGCAACTTTTATGGCCGCTACCAGATGGGTCAGTCCGCCCTGGTCGAGGCTGGCTACATGAACCGCAGCGGCGGGTTTACGGGCACGAACGGCGTCAATAGTTGGAGCGACTTTCTCAACAATCCGACCGCGCAGGACGACGCTTACGGGAAATACCTCCAGTCGAACTGGCGCCAGGTGAAATCCTTCGGCCTCGACAAATATGTCGGGCAGACGATGCCAAACGGCGAGACGATCACCGAATCCGGCCTGATGATGTCGATGCAGTTCGGCAACGTCCGCGTTCGGAATTATTTCAACAGCGGGATGCAGTGCTCGGCGGCATCGTCGGACGGCAATGGGACCTGCGTGGGGACCTATATCTCGCGCGGCAACGGCATCGATATCTCGTCGATCACCGGCAGCAACAGCACCGGGGCGGGTGGGAACTCCTGCAACAACAAGAACGAAAATCAGCAGAACGACAACAATCTGGATAAGACGTCGAAGACCTGCCAGCCGACGATCCCTATGCTGCAAGCGATCCCGTGCGAGAAGTATCCCGCGGCGCTTCAGGGCTTCTGCCAGCGCTACAAGCCGCTCCAGATGAATATGAGCGACTGCCAGAAAGCGGAGAAATACGCAGAGACCGCTGCCAAGGGGAACCGCGAGAACGAGTGCTCCCAGCAGACCTTCCGCCGTGGCACCTCGGCCTGGTCCTTCGTGCTCGCCTGCTCGTTCGCGAAGACCGACCAGGGCCAGACCGGCAACAGTGAAGAGGCGAAGAACAACTACTCGAAGTACGCCAAGAACGGTGGCTCCGGCGGCGGTGGCGGTGGCGGCGGTGGCGGCGGTGGCGGCACAGTGACGGGCGCGGCCGATGATCCGAAATGCGTTGAGCGCCTCAAGGGCAAGGTTCCTGACATCAAGGTGCTCGGCCAGATCAGCATCGGATCCTACAACGGTTCGGCATGCACGGTCCCCAGTGCAGTGCGATACCGCGGCAAGGCTGTCGATTTGGGCTCGGAACTTACGATGGATTGCTCGCTGGCTGAGCAGTGGGAGAATTTCGGTGAAGCGGCCAAGGGCATCGGCCTGACGAAGATCAAGTCTCTCGGCACGTTGAGCTGCCGTGGGCAGACCACCAGCGGGTCCAAGCTGTCGGCCCATGCCGTGGGCAAGGCGATCGACGTTTCGATCTTCTATGGCAGCACAACTGGCGACACGAGCCAGTATTATTCGAACCCGAGCGTGAAGCAGTATCTGCAGGGTCAGATGCTGCCGATCGCGTGTGGGAAGTTCCGCGGCGTGCTGGGGCCGGTGTTCTATGTGAACCGCGGCGGCTACAAGCACTATCACTTCGACTCGCGTGACAAGGGGACAACCGAATGCGGCGCGATCGGCGTCAAGCCGGGGGGCTGACCTGATGCGGCTTCCCATCCTCGTCCTGGCTCTCGCTATGCTGGCGCCCCTGCCAGGGCATGCGCAGTTCTTTTTCGACCCCAAGCCTCCGGATCTGGAGGTCGAAGTTGGGCCCGACGAGCTCGCATCCAAGGCCGCCGGCTTCGAGACGATCCAGACCGGTGATTGGCCCGAGGAAGAGCGGACCAAGATGGTGCACGAGCACTTTGTCCTACCGCTCGCGCAGGAGGAAGGAGCATCGAATATCGGCCTGACCGACTATGCTCTCATCGACGTCACGGGCGACGGATTTGCGGATCTGATCCTCTTCCCTCGTATCGTCGACTCGAAGTCGACCTTCAGTGGCCCTTCCGACGGGCCACGCGTCCTGGTCTATGTGTTCGACGGAGAAAACTGGCATCGCGCGCTTGATGCCTACGCCCTCGAAGTGGGGCGCAGGAAGGTCACCCAGCCTGATGGCACGGAGCGGTACGAGCTCGCGCTGATCCACGACAAGGGCTTCGACCGCTATGTTTTGGATGGGCAGTCCTTCAAACGTGCGAACTGACGCGGCCGCGCCCGCGACAATTCTTCGTGCTCCAAGGAATCCGTCGTAGCTTCTCCTTGTGGGACGCATCGGAATCGCGACGATTCCATGTGTTCCGCGGAGCTTGTCAGCGATGGAAGCAAAATTCGGAGATCGGGATGATCTCTCCCGTGCTCGCGTCAAGCGGGATGCTGTCGCGCTCCGCGACGGCCAGGATCCGACACGCCTCTACCTGAACGAGATCGGGCGCAAGCCGCTTCTCTCGCGGGAAGGCGAGCTCGCGTTGGCCATTCGGATGGATTCCGCGCGCACGCGCATCCTGTTCGAGCTGTTCCGGCTTCGGCTTTGTGTCTCGGTCATCCAGGAATGGCTCGATGAGGTCGCGGCGGAGAGGCTGCGGTTGGAGACGATCTTCGCGCTCCGGGAAGCGCAGGCGCCGGTCGATCCGGACACAGCCGATTTTGATGCGCCCTCCCCTGCCCTGGCTGAGCCATCAAGCGACCTTCGGCATCTGCTCGTCGACGCTCTGACGATGATGTCGGCCGCCGGCGATATCGACGAGCAGTCGCGTGTGATGGCCGGGCGTTGGGTGGCTGCGCGCATCGATGCGCTTCGCCTCGAGGAGCTGCTGAAACCGTTCGATGTGGTTTCGGAGCCGATCGAAGGGCTCGGTCGAGCGCTCATCCGGGCAGCATCTGAAGTCGGAATGGCTCGAACTGATTTCGTCGCGACGTGGCGGCGACGTCCCGGGAGCTCCGGAGACGAAACGCTCTCGCATTTGGCGGAACTCTCGCCGGCGTGCGCGGCCGGCGTCGACGACGTCAATCGTGCTCTCGGAACCTGGCAGATGAGTTTCGGCCGCTACTCGATGGCCCGGGAGGCTCTCTCACACGCGAGGCTGGAGCTGAAAACCGCCAAGCAGGAGATGACCGAGTGCAACCTGCGGCTCGTGGTCTCGGTGGCGTGGCCCCTCGTTGAGCGGGGGCTCCGCCTTCTTGATCTCGTTCAGGAGGGCAACATCGGGCTGATGCGGGCGATCGACAAGTTCGATGCCTCCCGCGGCTTCAGGTTCGGCACCTATGCCGTTTTCTGGATCCGCCAGGCTATCTCGCGGGCGCTGTCGGACCAGGCGCACACCATCCGTGTTCCGGTTCACACTGCGGAAAAGGCCTCGCAGGTGAAGCGGGCAACTCAGGGGCTCCGCGACCAGCTGGGCCGTGAGCCAACCCATGAAGAGGTCTCGGTCAGGTCCGGAGTTCCGGTGGAGACGGTCCGTCGAATCGCCTTGCTCGTTCGTGATGTCGTGTCGCTGGACATGAAGATCGGGGATGACGGGGACAACTCGCTCGGCGACCTGGTTGTGGATAGGCACAGCCCCTCCCCCGATGCGATAGCGGCGCAAAGCGAGCTGCGTCGTCTCTTGTCGGCCTCGATGCTCTCGCTTTCAGCTCGTGAGGAGCGCGTTGTTCGAATGCGCTACGGGATCGGTGTGACGGAAATGCACACCCTTGAGCAGGTGGCGGACGGCTTCGGCGTGACGCGCGAGCGTGTCCGGCAGATCGAGGTTCGGGCGCTGTCAAAGCTCAGGGCGCACCGTCGTTCGCAGGACCTCGCCGAGCTGATATAGCTGGAGCAGGCCGATTCGCGAGGTGGTGCATGCGCGACGAGGAACAGGTTTGCGCCGCGCTGGAATGCGTCGTGCGGGTCGGTGACGTCGAAGAAGGTAGGACGGATCGTCCGTCGACCGTGGCCATCCGCGAGCTCGCACTCAAGCAGGGCCTGATTATCTGGCACCCTGTGGCCGGCCGTTTCGTTCTCACGAGCTCTGGCCGCGCGCGTCGCTCACAGCAAAGGGCCAGAGCGACGCAAAGTGTGGTCAGCTTCCCGGTTGATCGCCGGCGGGCCGAGCGCCGGAACTAACCCTCCGCCTTGTCGAGTTTGTTCTGCTGGTAGTAGCGCCAGACGTCGCCGAAGAGGTCTTTGTACGAGAGCCGCATATCCCGTGCATGCTCGATGAAGGAATTGATGTCCTTCAGGTAGAGACGCATGTTGAGCTGCTCGACGGGTTCGCCACCCGGCTGCCTGAGCGAGATTTTCCTCGCTGGCTCCGAACCTGCTGACGTAACAGCAGGCGGGGCGAGGATGCTGTCTGCTTCCCGGCTGACAAACCCCCTCTCTTTTGCAACCTGATCGGCGACTTCGAGAGGCGCGCTCCGGGGGACGGTAGGCTTGATGGCCTCCAGGCCTGTAAAAAATTCAGGGGCCTTTTTCGTCGTTGCTTCAGCGGTCATCGTCGCTCTCCCTAGGCGGCTCGCCGTTGCGAGGCCAGTACGAGTTGCACGAGCTCGTTTGCGATCTCGCGAGCATTGTCGCGAGCGGCCTGAAGGCCGTTGACCCTCTCCTCGTCGAGCTCTTCGAGGGTTTGTCCCCAGGTGAACATGCTTGAGAAGGCGACGCGCTGGTTGAGGTGATTCGTCAGCATCGGGATTTTCTGGGACCGAAGATCCTCGAGGATCAATCGCTCATTGCGGGTCTTCACGACCGTGTTGGTCCTTGTAAGCAGCACGCGGTGGAGGATCTCACGCTTGAACGCCTCCTCCTCGGCTCGGACTAGGTTGAGCGCCTTGGCTGCCTCCTGGGCGTCCACCGAGCTCGCCTGCATCGGGATCACGACGACGTCGGAACGACTAAGCGCCCGGGAAACGAGGAGCGAAGCCGTGCCTTCCAGGTCGATAAAAACGAACTGGACCTTCGCTGCCTGGTCCTCGATCGCACTGATGATGCTCTTTTCGGTCACGTCGCCGATGACGTTGACCGTGCTTGCGGTTTGATCGCGTCTTTTCCAGTTCACGATGGGCCGGTTTGGATCCGCATCGAGGATTGTCACGGTAGCGCCGCCGGCTGCCAATGTGGTCGCCAGGACGAGGCAGCTCGTGGTCTTGCCGCAGCCGCCCTTCGGCGAAGCTACTGAAATTACTGGCATCGCTGAGCCTCCTGCGCGTTCGCCTCGCCTCTTTCTGAGGCCAAATGGTTAACGACGAGTAAATGATAGGCTTCGATTCGGTTGGATTTGATAGGCAATGGGCCCGTTTGGGAGGGGCGAGTTCGCGTTGGGACCCGCCCCTCCCGTAGGGAACGATAGGCGACCATAGGGCACGGGATCAATGCCTACTCTAGTGACCCGTATAGAACGGGAGGAGCTCGTTTCATACGGGGCGATCCCGAATGATAGGATATGATATCATCGCGTATGATATCAGAGGATAGCCGACGCGAGCGTAGCGGACGGGAGCAAACGCGATGCGCTCAGAGCCTAGGGGATGATACGATAACGAACGAGACGAGACGAGCGCATAGCGAACCCTCCCCTAGGGGTTGGGAGCCGACGAAACGGGAGAAGAGGATATAGGCGCCACCTCTCCCGGACGCGCCCGTTTCCTACCGGTCGGGAGGGACTCCTATCGAAGGGGAGGCGCACATTCGCTCCCCTATCCTCGGAGTGCCTCTCGAACTGAACGCTCTCAAAGTGGATGAGCGCGACCACTCCCGGATCATGCGGGACGATCTCAAACTCTCCCGTCGGGGATACACGGCTAGGGGAGGGGACAGAAGGGGCGCGTAGGTGATCCGCGCCTAGTGGAGGCGATCCTCCAGTCCGGGACGATCGCGGATCCGAGAGGAGGATACCCTCCCGTTGGAGATAGGAGCCTACCGGACGTGCTCGTACGCGAGCGTTCAGAATGGGAGCGGACGCTAGCGGAGAGAATGTCGAGCGCCGGTGGTCCAGCCAGAAAACGTCCTCCAACCAAGGCTGGGTCCGACTCGGAGGGCGGTTTGGCCCGTTTGAAGGCCATTCCGACACAGGGCGAGGGCAGTCAAAATGCGGCGCAAAAACAACCACTTAGCCCACAGTTCGCCTGCCTCTAGTGCGTGATTTGGCGGTGCCGGCGTCAAAATGTCTGTGCAAAGCCCGCTGGCGAGGCCTGGGCGAGAGCGAATTCGGGCATGGAAGACGGGTCAGCATTCTCTGGAAGCGGGAGGGGCAGGTGCCGCGAAATTCGCCCATAGCTTTTGCTCCTACCGGTCACCTGAGATCGACCGCGATCAGGTTCCGGGTCGGTCGCTGCGTCCCAGACGTTCTGGCGGATGCCGCATGGCTACGTCGGCGAAGATGCGTGCAGACAGCGCCTCTCCAATCCTTGCGCTCATCGTCGAGCTTGCAAGGCAAGGATTGTAGCGCGATTCCATCATTCCATTGCGCAACCGACGTTCTGAGTTAGGCTTCTCGGATGGACCTCCAACGCCGCAATCTCGAATCGCAGAAGTTGCTTGCCAGCAGACGCACAATCCTTGGCGTCGGAGCCGGATTGGTGGCAGCGAGCACGCTTGGTTGCACCCCGAACAAGGATGAGATGCAGGCGTCGGCCGCGCGCGGAAGTGACCGCGTAGCGTTTCGCGATTCCGTTGCGTGGTTCCACCGCAATTCGGCTTCTGTGAGCATCGCGCTGGTGCCCTTCATGATGACGAAGGAACAGAAGGACGCGGTGCTTGCCTATGGCGGCGTCGAGCCAACCCTTGGCACCTCCGAGAAGATGCTCGAAGTGCGCATCGACCTGAAGGACGATCGGGCGTCGAACCGCATCGTGGCCGAGCATGTCGACCAGGTTCGCCTGACCTTCTGGCACTTTGACGAACCACCGGCAGTTTTCAACTTCAAGAAGGACAGCTGGAAGAGTCCCGAGATCGAGTTGATCAACGTCGACGGTGAGGCGAGGGCAGGTGGGTTCCTGATCGGAACCCTGCGCTCCCAGGCTCTGTATCAGGCTCCACGAGGAGGAACCGACGCGTATTCGGTGAACCTCGGCGGCATCGCGCTGAGCCTGGTCTAGCCGCCGTCCTAGGCCTGGCGGATCGTGCGCAGGTTCTTGACCGCGAAGACGATGAAATCACCGCCCAGGGCGCGGTTGTCGAGCACGTTCGAGAGGCCGGCCGCGTTGAGAACGTGGGCGAGGAGCCGCTGCGCATAGAGCTCGGGCGATCCATGGGAGCGAGCCCAGCGCATCATCAGCGGGGCAATGTCGGAGAAGCGCATGCGAGCGCTGACGCCGACCCGGACTGCGTCGCGTGCCGATCGATGATGACGCAGGATCGCGGCAGCGCGGTCGATTGATTTGCCGCCCTCGGTTGCGAGTGCCTCGAGGCGGTCGAATTCAGCGTCGATGCGAGCGCGTTCTTCAGCGGAAAAGAGGGTCGTCATGTCGAGATCTCGGGGTCTTCGCCCGCATCAGCGCGAGCAGGTGGAAGGGTCAGGAGGCCGGCATCGCGAGCCCGCTCGAAAGCAGCGAGATCCGCGATACCGGCGAGGTTGAAGTGGTCGAGGAAAACCTCGGTCGTGCCCCAGGTAAGGGGCCGCCCCGGACCATCACGCCGGCGGCCAGGCCGCACCAAGTCGGATGCGAGCAGAACGTCGAGAATGCCCGGAGAGAGCTGGACGCCGCGGATGCGTTCGATCTCGGATCGTGTCACCGGCTGGTAGACCGCAATTGTGACGAGGGTTTCGAGCGCCGCTCTTGTGAGGCGAAGCGGCTCGTCAGCGAGCTCTCGCGCCAGGTCCGAAGCCTCTACCGGCGTACGGAGTGACCAGCCGAGCTGTGATTGGTGGAGCTGGACACCACGGCCCTCGTACTCTGCGGCCAGAACACTGAGGACGTCATGCACGGCAGTGGCCCCGTGAGGCATCAAGAGCCTTGCGAGCTCGTCCTCTCGGATCGGGCCGGGCGAGCTGCGGAGCGCAGCTTCAACGACGCATGCGGCTGCCTGGAGGCTCATCGAGCGCCCCCGGTGCTCTTGATGCCGATCGCGAGGTCCTGTTGCTGGACTTCGACCTTGCCCCGCTTGGCGAGTTCGAGAGCGGCAACATAGGTCGAAGCGATCTTCGATCGGGCGTGGATGATATCGACCGATTCCTCGCGGTCGACGAAGGTCAGGATGCTGGCGAACCGGTCGTCAGGGATAAAGCTGTCACCCAGCGCGGCAATTGCCTCTTCGACTGAAAGGGTGACGTGGGGCTTCCTGACGGGCGCCTGAGCGGGTTGGAGCGTATAGCGCGCTTCCCGGACGTATGCGGACAGGATTGCGTGCAGAGAGGCCTCCAGGCGCTTCCCAGGGCCCTTGGCGGCATCGAGGGCGGGGGAGGCGAACCAATCGACCCCGAGCCGCGGGCGGGCCATCAGGGCCTCGCCGATCGACCGGAGCGCATCGAGGCGGCGGAGGCGGACCGCGAGGTCCTCGACAACCGCAGTGGCGGCAGCCTTTTCGTCCTTCGGCGCAGGGAGGAGGATCTTCGATTTCAGGTAGGCCAGATTGGCCATCATCACCAGCCAGTCGGCGGCCAGTTCGAGCCTGAAGCTTTGCGCCGAGTGAACCCAGGCGATGTACTGGTCGACGACGGCGAGGATCGAGATCTGCTCGATCTCGACACGGCGTTGACGAACGAGATGCAGCAGGAGATCAAGCGGCCCTTCGAAGGCGTCGATCGAGATGACCAGGGCTTCCTGGTCGTCATCCGCGCTGTCGAAGAAGGGGTCGGTCATCGTATGTCGCAGATGCGGAGCTCAGGAGGCCATGGGAGGCGACAGAAATCCAGAGCTCCGCACTGTTCCGATCAGCTGATCAGAACTTGTAGGCGAGCCCGACCTTGCCCGTCTGGGTGACGATGTCGGAGTTGATCCCGCTGACCGGCAGCTTGAGGGAGGCGAAATCCGCATCGTAGTCGAGGCGCAGCGCGAAATTCGCGGCGATCTCGCGCTCGACGCCGACGCCGACCTTCAGGCCGCCCTGCCACTTCTTCTCGCTGAGGCCGGCGAAGAGGTCCTTCGCGGTGTAGTGCGAGTAGGCGTAGCCGACCTTGCCGAAGACCATCGTTTCCTTGTCGAACGCATAGCCGATGCGGCCGGCGCCGCCGAAGGTGTGGTCGCGACCGATCGAGAGGAGGCCGACGCCCGGCAGCACGGTGCTGTGCTCGCCGTTGGCGAAGTCGTACGACAGTTCGACGCCGGTGTAGATGCCGGAGCTCGTGATGCCGAAGCCGGCAAAGCCGCCACCGGTGAAGCCCTTCATGCCGAGATCGGTGGAGCCGAAGCCCGGGACGCCGAGAGCGGAGGTCTCGGCACTGGCGGAAACACCGCCGCCGGCGGCGCCGACATAGAAGCCGTAGGGCGACTGCGCATGGGCGGAGACGGATACGGCGGCCAGCGCGAGGAGGCTGGCGGAGGCGAGGACGAGCTTCCTCAACATGATGCAATCCCTTTCCTTCGCCAGGACGATTCCTGAGGCGACTAGATCGAGGAGCGCATCGGTATGAAGGAATGTCAACGCGATCCTTGAACAGGCGCAAGGAATGCGTGGATGGACGTTTGGTCGAAGTTCAGAACTTGAAGGCCGAGCTGTCGCCCATCGAGACCTGCGCCTTCATGACCAGGGGAGGCGGTGAGAATCGATCTCGCACCAGGTTCTGAGCCTCGACCGAAAGCCAAAGCGAGAAGGCGAAGCAGGAAGCCATCGTGATCAGGAGCCGGGCCGTGCCGATCCCTCTGACCGATGTGTCCTGTTTGCGCTTGTTCCGGCGCGGAACCGCTTTGCCGCCGGGCGCGCGGTTCTGGACCCGGCGCTTCGGGGTGGTGTGGGCGGGAGCGACGAAATCCGGGTCGAGCGGCGCTTTCGCACCGTGTCCGGCGTTCGGCTGGCGACGGGGGAGGGGCTTTCGATCCATGCTTCAAGCTACAGCGGCCGGGCGCCTTCGAAAAGGGGCTTAGCGTGCGATTGTTCGAAGGATTGCGTGCTCCTGACCAAGCATCCTGGCAACCACCTCGTCTGCGTCCCGAGCCTCGAAGGATCGCCCCTGATCGGTCCGAAATGCCAGGCCGGCGATTTGCTCTGGCGGAATGTTGGCGCGGTTGCTCTCCTGCAGGACCGGGGTGATCTGCGAGAGCGAGGATTGGGCCGCGATGTGACTGAGGTCGATGACCCATTTGCTGATGCCGGATAGCTCGCGAAGGCGCTCGTTCGCAGCCGCGATGGATTCGGCCAATTCAGCGGGGCTCAAACGGGTGAGCGTGCGGCGGCGCTGCTCGATCGCGGCGGCCACCTCGTCACCCATGCCGTTCAGCTCCGCGAGGCGCCTGGCATGCCCCGAGTGAAAGAGCATATGGCAGCCCTTGCAGACGCAAAGAATGCCTGTCAGCCGCTGTACACCGACAGCCCCGTCCTCGTCTCCGATGGTCCAATCCCAGATCTCGTGGGCCTGGATTGTGGGCGGAGGGTCGTCGGGTTGATGGATGGCCTTGGCGATCGCGCTAGGACCTCGTCCGCCACAGATCGCGCATCGGTGGCCACTGGCGGCATAGGTCTGCTTACGGACGTGATCCCAATAGTCCCTATCGAACAGGCTCCACAGATTTTGCCCCGCGGCGTACAGAGGCAGGCTCGGCATGCTGATAGCAGTCGGGGAGGGCCAGATTGCCATCGGCAAGAGCCGCCCGAAGGCCTGAAGGTCCATTTCGGGCGTCACGAACCAGGGCGACGCTCCCGACACAGAGATGTCCCTGATGGCGCCGAGGCGCTCAACTTGACCTGAAAGGGACGGTGGCACAGGCAGGTAGATCCGGCGCTCTCGCGGTGCTGCGTTGGCAGTCGCGGTACGGTGAGCCTCCGTGCGCCCGCTGGCAGCTGCGAGTGCGGTCTCCTGCGCCCAATCTCGAACCAGCAGAAGGGCGTCCAGGCCACAGGCTGACGCCTGCTCGATCCATTCGTTCGATTTGCGCTTCCGGAGCAATGCCGTTGCCCGAGCGTGGATGCCGTCGCTTCGAGCCTTGATCGTGCGGCCAGGCGGCCCGAGGCGCCCCATGAGGGGAGCTGCCTTGCCCAGGTTCGCCAGGGATCTCTGCAGGCGGGAGACGCTATCCTTGGCGGCCTTCAGCTCAGCCAGGTTGCCATGCGCTCGTTCGCGGATGCTGAAAAGCGCGTCCTCAGCTGTCTGCAGGCGAACGACGGCGCGCCTATGAAGGCGTCCTAGCAACGGGATCGTCGCAACGGCCGAGGTCAGTTCGCAGCGGCGGCGGAGGCCCTCGATCGGCGCGTGTGCCTTGTCGAAAAGCGCATCGAGCTCGCGGCGGGAGGCGGAAAGGGTTGAGACGTTGAGCCGCGCAGCCGGAAGCGCCGCGCGCACCACGCGGCTTGCCGCGACGACGGCGCTATTCACCGATTCCTTGCCGCTCATAATTGCTTTTGCCGATCCATTCCTTGAGGAGTTTGTCCGCAATCCATGCAAGGTGGAAGGATTAATCCACCGCCCACATGAATCGAGGAAGCGGACCTTGACCATCATTCAAATTGACCCGAATGATCGAAGCCGTTCCTGAGGCCACCCCGAGGAATCGGCGCTACGTTAATGAATTCGATCAGATCGATCCTCTTGCTCACAGCCTTGTCCATGGCGTCTCACGCCGTGGCGCAGGGTCCTGCGAGCCCGCCGACCTCAACTCCGGCCGCCCCCAGACCCGTTCCGGCTCAGCCTTCGTCACCGTCACAGCCGCCCCCGGGTCAGGATGCGCGTCAGAATCCATTCCTGCCGGTGAATACTGCGGAAGAGGACCGCCGGATCGCGGATCGGGAGCGGATGAAGGGGATCGTCAGGGATCTCTTCCCCGAGCTGCGCAGCATGCTTCAGGGCGACTTCAACACCCTGCGCGGACAGGTCGATGAGGCGAAGCGCGGTCTCGAAGACACCAAGAAGCAGATTTCGGATCTGGCTGCGAAGAACGCGCAGCTGCCGGCCCCGGGCACCCCTCAGCCCGCCACCCCCGCAACTCCCAAAGGTCCGAAGCTGCCGGAAGGCGCCAAGTTCATCGGATGTGTCAATGGAAAGGCCCTTTACCGTGACGGCAAGCAAGGTTTCAGCTTCACCTGGACCGGTGCAGAAGCGGAAGTTTTCGGCTGCGACGCTCGCTAGCGTCGCGCTGACCGCTCTCGTCTCCGGTTGCGGGCAGAACCTGCCGGAGCCGGGGCGTCTTCCGACCCAATCCGAGGCACTCAAGGCTACCCAGGAGCGCTTCAACGCCGACGGCGGCGCGGTCGCGATCAAACGCATTCGCGTGCCGGCGTCATCGCTGCAGCCGCGTGCGGTTCGGCAGGGTGTCTCGGCCGCGCTTCGGGCCCGCCAGATCAGGGTCCAGTTCCCTGGGACCGACGGTACGGTGGCTGACCTCGTCCAGGCGCTCTCGGCCGCTGGGGTGCAGCTCGCCTTCAGCTGGAGCGATCCGGTCGTTGGAACCTCATCCCCGACCACGTCTGGTGCGCCGGTTCGTCCGGGCGCAGCCCCTGCGGCTGCGTCGGTCTCCTCGGGTGGTGCTGGTAGCGGTGGTGACGCCGTCCTCAAGCGCCGGCTCCCATTCCCGCAATATGACGGCACGCTCGGCGGGTTGCTCGATACCCTGAAGACCGGCCTCGGCATCGTCTTCTGGCAGGAAGGCAACACGATCTTTCTGTCGGACAAGAACCGCTTCGCGATCGCCCTGCCTCAGAACGAGGACATCCTGAAGGGCGTCCAGGAATCGCTGCGCAATCTGGGGGCGACCGAGATCGTCATGTCGGTGGATGCCGGCAAGATCGTGTATTCGGCCAATCCGACCCTTCAGGACGACATCATTGCGCCTTTCCTGAAGCGTACGGTCCGCAACCTGGCGACCGTCGACCTTCGGGTCGCCGTCGTCTCGCTGACGATGAACGACAAGTCGGCGCAAGGCTTCGACTGGAGCAAGTTCGCCGCGATCGTCGACCAGCGTCAGAAGGGCATCGCGGAAGCGCTGAGCGTCAAGGATGTCTCCCAGGCCGCGACCAACACCACGATCGGGAACAACGGCACCGCGACGAACACCGTCAACTCTCTGGCGAACAGCAACGCTCCGCAGTCGATCCTGCCGACGACGGTCGTGAACCAAAAGGGCGGTGTCGTGGACCTGACGAAGACCGGGCTCGTGCTCGGGACGACGCAGGTCGGCACGCTCTTTGGCGCGCAGACGGTGACGTCGGTCTCGACAGCCATCGCCTTCCTGTCGACCTTCGGCAACACCAACGTCACCCAGAACGTCGAGCTCCGTACGCTCTCGGGCCGTCAGGTGAAGATCCGCTCCGGTGACGAGATCCCCTATGTGAAGGGTATCGGCATCGGCACGCTCGGCTCGGCCGGCACCGCGGCTGCGAACGGGACTGCCGGCGGCAGCTCGAACTCGAACACGCTCGGCACAGCCCAGACGGAGACGGTGAAGACCGGTCTCACGGTCGAGATGGTCCCGCGTTTCGACTCTGACGCCGAGCTCGTCACCACCGATCTGAAGATGGAGCTGAAGTCGCTCGTCGAGTTCGTGAAGCTCGATGCGGGCAATCAGCTCGGCAGCCTTACCCAGCCGCGAACCCAGGACCAGGAGCTCTCGAACATCGTTCGCATGCGTGCCGGCCAGACCGCGGTCATTGGCGGCATCCAGTACGATCAGGAGCAGTTCGACGGCAACGAGCCGACATTCCTGCGCGACAAGATGAAGGCTCGTAGCCAGTCGGCCGGCTACCGGGCGCAGAACGTCACCCGGAACGCGCTTTTCATCATCCTGCAGCCCACCGTGACGACCTACGAACCGGTGGAGTGATCATGGACAACGTCATCGACACCCAGGTCGGGGCTCCGAACAAGGCGATCGTCGGCTGGCTTGAGGCCGGCACGGCCCGAAAGGACACGATCGAGCATATCAAGGACTATGCGGCGCGGTTCTTCGTCTCGCCGAACACGACTTGGTACGCGACCATGCCCTTCATGGGCGGGTTCCTGTACGAGATCCACGAAGGCGGTGTCGGCCAGTCCTATCTCCCGGATATCGCCAAGGCTCTCGCCGAGCGCCGCGATCCGGCCTGGTTCCGGACCGGGCGTCGCGTCTACTCGGTGGCGATGCGCGACGGTCTTCCGGCGCTGGTTCTCCAGCCCGAGAAGGAATCGCTTGCCCTGATCGCTGCGGGCGCCGGTCAGCTGGTCGCCAAGGGCAAGATGCAGCGGCTGGTTCGCCGCGGCACCGGGACGCTTGTCGTCGGCTCCGCGCTGTTCGGCATCGGAGCGACCTTCCTCTCGATCGCCTGGGGCATCAACGCCGTCGCGAACCTCTTCTACGCCCCGACGATCCGGCAGCTCGAAACCGATCAGTTGCCCCACCGCAGCTGGTCGCTCGTCGAGCGCGTGCCGGCGCATCTTTATGTCGAGGCCCTGCGCTTCAAGGACAATCAGTGGACGACCTCGATCAAGCCGATCGGTGGTCGCGCTGAGCCCACGCCTGCGCTTCCGCTACCCGCGGTCCAGACGCCGACCGCGGTGCCGAGCTCGCCGCCTCCTGTGGCGATCCCTGCCCAACCTGCTCCGCTGCCGATCCCGGCGCCGATTTCGACCACGGGTGTGACGCGATGAAGGTTCGGACCGCAGTCGGCATTATTCTCGGGTTGACGGGCATCGGCATGTTCGCGCTCGGGACGGTGGTCATGGGCCGGGCCCTAGATCGCAACGTCGTCAACGAGCAGATGGCGCAGCGGGTCGAGACGTCCTGCCGCACGCATCTGGCTCGCCTGACCTCTTCCTCCGGGACTGCTCCAGCCTCTCTGGGAACACCCGCCGGCGGCGCGCGATCGATGAACTTCCTTCCGGGAGGCGACATCGAAATCGACTTCGGGGAGGTCAAAGGCGATCCGCGCTTGGCCCTTGCCGACGCAACCGCGTCGCTTGCGACCTGCCCGACGCGCCGCATCACCGAGGTTTGCCTGGGAACGAGCTGCTCACGCCAGCCGACCAGCCAAATCCGCCTCGTCGTCCGACTTTCCAGTGTGAAGTGAGAAATCCGATGAACTCGTTCTTCAAGTTCGCCCGCATCATGGACGTGGTGACCGCCATCGCCATGGTTCTGATTGCGATCTGGATGGTCTACGCCAACTGGCCGGCGCCGACCTTCTGGACCTGGGTCGCTATCATCGGCGCGATCGTGAGCATCCCGATGGCCTTCATCGACATGGGGCAGCTGATCCGCACCCATGTTCTCGGCCGGTTCACGCGCGTCAAGCGGGGCTGATCCGTGGGGATCATGGATCTCTTCCGCCGGCGCGATATCGAGCTGGCGCCTCCCGATACGGACTTCGTGCCGACCGGTGGCCTTCTCGGCGATGGCGAGAAGCACCACTTCGCGGAGTTTCTGATCGAGAGGAAGCGCGTCCTCCGCGAACACGCTGGCGCCGCGCTCATGGAGCAGCGCGTCACGGGCGAGCGCATCGGAGCGATCCTGGTGCGGACGGGCTTTCTTCCGCAGGAAGAGCTCGTTCACTCGATCCTCGAATTCAACCCGGACCGGATCGCGACGGAGAAGGTCACGGTCTCCAAGATTCCCGTCGAGATCCTCGAAGAGAAGTCGATCACCATCTCGGCGGATGTCGGCGGCACGGTCTATGTCGGCACGATGAGCGACGAGATGGAAATCGAGCGCCTCGTCCACAGCTACTATCCCGATCGCAAGATCGAGTTCGTCGCCTTCATGCCCAACCTCCACGCCGAATTCCTTGACCGCATCAGGCGGACGAGTTCGGAGGTGAAGGACGTCCGGCAGGAAGAGATCATGGAGCGGCTGCTCTTCCGCGGCCTCAAGGAAGGGGCCTCGGACATCCACATCGAGCCGAAGGCCCGTTCCTATTCGGTCTTCTTCCGGAAGCTCGGCGAGCGCTCGCTCGTCCACGAGGGCCCGCTCGACGAATACAACATCGTTTCGGCCCAGCTGAAGGACCGCTCCGGCATGGACCTGGCCGAGCGCCGGATCAATCAGGACGGCGGCTTCCAGCTGGAGCAGTCCGGCCGCTTCATCGACCTTCGCGTCACGACCGTTCCGACCGTCGAAGGCGAGAACATCGTGGTCCGCATTCTCGACTCAGAGAAGGTGCGCCCGAAGCTGGAAGCGCTCGGCATTTCGAATTTGCAGGCGTGGCGCCGCGGCGTGACCCGTCAGAGCGGCATCAATCTGATCTGCGGGCCGACGGGCTCGGGCAAAACGACGACACTCAACGCGACCATGGCCGGCTTCGATCGGTTCGGGAAGCGCGTCTACACGATCGAAGACCCGGTCGAATATCGGCTCGCGAACGTCGGACAGGTCAACGCCAATCCTCAGGTCGGCCTCGACTTCGCGCGGGCCCTGAAGGGCTTCATGCGAGCTGACCCGGACATCATCGCAGTGGGCGAGGTGCGCGATCACGAGACGGCACGCAATGCGATCAAGGCCGCGGATACCGGGCATCTGGTCATCTGTACCCTGCACACGAGCTCGATCATCTCCTCGCTGTCGCGTCTGCGCGATCTCGGCGTCGAGCCCCACGAGCTGCGCTTCAACCTGCGGGCCGTTCTGGTCCAGACGCTGGTCAAGGTGATCTGCAAGCACTGCGGCGGCCTCGGCGACGATCCCGAGGACCACCACAAGCACTGCCCGGTCTGCCTGGGCGGTGGCTACGACGACCGGACCATCGTGTCCGAAAGCGTGTCGTTCGGCGACTTCCAGGAGGTCGATCGGATCATCGCCATGACGGCGCCGGGCGCCGACGTCACGCAGGGCTTCCCCTGGCGCGAGATGATCGATGACGCGATCGACAAGATGGTCGCCGGCATCACGACAATCGACGAGCTCGTGCGCGTATTCGGTGAGTACGCCGAGGAGCGCTGCGCGAGGCGCGGCATCGATCACACGAAATACCGGCTGCGGAAATTCCTGAAGAGCTGACGCCGCGCGAGATCTCGCCGGCCGAGACGAGTTTGATCGGAGACTAGCGTGTACCAGCTCATCGTGGCTGTCTTCGCGATCGCAATCGCCGCGACCCTCGTCGCCGGCGGCGTCACCTATCTCAACACCGATATCGGTGTGCGCTCTGCGACGGCTGACAGCGTTGTTGCGGGCGAGCGCGCCTTCAACCTGGCGCTCGGTGCCTACCGGGTCGCCAACAGCGGCGCGGTGCCCGGGAAGGCGACATGGATCGCGGATCTCGCACCCTACTTCCCGGCAGGCCATGCCACGCTGCTCGATGGCGGCCGCCTGGGAGGCGTGATGTTGCCTCCGAAGGGGATGCGGTGGGTTTATGACCTCGACGGCTCTGGGAAGCCCTTCCTGTGCCTCCGCAACGATGACGGGGCTCAGATCGGTCAAGCGGTCCATGACGGCCTGGCGAGCGTCCTGGGGCGAACGGCGGGCTATCTCGGCAAGGAGTGCGGCGGCGAGCCGAACCCGGCCTTCGACGGGCAGGCCGCGGTGACCTTCACCCTGCAGGCGGGGCTCTGAGATGGCGCGCTACAATCTCCGCATCTCGTCGCCCCGCGGTGGCGTCAAGAACGTCAAGATCGAAGCGAGCTCCGAGAAGGAGGCACGCGACCTTGGCAATCGGCAGGGGAGGGTGATCGCGGCTTCCCGCGACTGGAGCATCGACATCGTTCCAGGCATGAGCAACGGCGAGCGCCACACCTGGATGCTGCGCATGAGCTCCATGCTGGGGTCCAAGGTGCCCACCGGTGATGCCCTGCGGCTCATGTCGGCCAGCTTCGGCGGGAACATCGGCAAAGCCTCGAGGCAGATGCTGGAGCGCGTCGAGGCGGGATCGACGTTGCATGAGGCGATGTCGCAGGACCGGAAGAACTTCCCCTCCACGACCTCGGCACTCGTCCGGGCAGGCGTCGCCACCGGTGAGACCTGGCGGGCACTCAGGGACGCGGCCGAGTTCGAATACAAGATGTCCCATACCTCGCGTGGCGCGATGAAGCAGGTCTACAGCGCGATCGGTTCTTTCGTGATCGCCTACGGCCTGATGCTCGGGACGACCATGTATTTCGGCCCGATGGTCATGGACAATCCGATCTTCAAGAGCGGCAAGGGCGTCGACGTCGAATGGGCCCGAACCCTCGGCGACGTCTCCGTGATCATCATGACCGTCCTGATGGTCATCTTCGCGCTGTTCATGCTCCTGGGCAGCGCTGGCCGCGTGGTCGTGCCCAATGCGGCCGATTGGCTGATCCTGAAGCTGCCGTTCTATCGGGACATGGTCCTCGCCAAGAACAACCACGTCACGCTCTACAAGCTGGGGCTACTCGTCGGATCAGGCGTCCGGATCGAGGAGGCGCTTCGCCTCACAGAGGACGGAGCGCCCCGTGGAGCGCTGAAAACCGACCTGGAACGAGCTCGAAAGGCAGTAAAGGAAGGCAAAAAGAGCTGGGCCCACTCGATGAAGACGCTTCACGAGACAGATAAGGCTGCACTCTCGACAAGTCCTGATAGAAAAGACATCTCTAGAACTTTGCTCGCGCTAGCAACTCAGTATGCTGATCTGTATATTCAGCGTATTGAGACGTTCGGCCCCTTGATGGGGGTAGTAGCTGCAATTTTCATTACTTTGGCGGGTGGAGTAATGTTCGCCCAAACTATCTTGCCAATGCTTCAGCTTGCAGCTGGAATCAACTAGATTTTCTAGGTATCGAACAAATGTCCGTCCTAATCCGCTTATATCAATACTTTCCACCCGTAGTCAAGTACCTGATTTTCGGGTTCGGAGTGCTCATTCTCCTAATTGCGGGTTGGGCAAACGGAATTCTCGACATTGCGACGGCGACATACGTTGCGACCGCAGCGTTTACCGCAGCGCTGGGGCTTCTGACGTGCAAACTGGTCGTCGAGACGACTGCGCTCAGAGAGCAAAGTGCAGCGATCGCAAAAGATGCGCAGATCCCGCTTGTGATCATCTATACCGACCTCGATGAGCAATCGAGTTTGGCGAAGGTCATCGTCGAGAATGCGTCAGACAATCCGGCGTTCGACCTCGAACTGAGGTTCGATCCTGATATTTGGCTGCAATGGCGAAAGAAGGCTCATGACGGCGACAGAATGCTTTCCGACCTGCTTCCGTCGAGCATCGATGTCCTGCCGCCGCGCCAGAAAATTGCTCGAACGTTTGGAGTTTTTTCAACGCTGGACGGGGATTACGGCCCAATCCCTCAGTTCGTGACGACGGCGGAGATTGCCTTTTCATCCGCGTCTGGCAACAGAATTGTTCGTAAGGCGAAGTTGACGACAGCCGCTACTCGGAAGCAGTTCTACGTTGAAAAGGGAACGCCCACTTATAGGAACAAAATTATTGAGAGGGCAGGCAGAGATATCGCCAAAGCGATATCGGGTCTGCGCACCGATCTGCGGCTTTTGGTTAAGGAAACGGACGAAAACTGAATGCGGAGCCCCCTCGCAGCTGAGCGAGTTGATGACCGCCCGACCCTCACCCAGGTGCAGATCATCCGCTCCCTCGCGGACGCGCTCACTTGGCTGGAGCGCGAGCTCTCGTGGGGCGTGCCGGCCCAGGAGCTGCGGGCCCTGACAGGACGTATCGGCGAGCTCTACGCGGCGATGATCACTCGCGGGCAGATGGCCCTGGCGCCGAACCAGCGCGGCTATGATGTCGTCTCCGCCGAGGGCGAGCATATCTCGGTGAAGACGATCACGACCTCCGCCCATGTGAGCTTTAATTCTGCCACCTACGAGCACGTCGATCGGGTGATGATCCTCAGGATCAATGTCGATCCCGCCGGCGACGAGGGGGTTTCAATCGAGGAGGTCATCGACAAGCCGGCCGGCGAGTTCCTGAAGCTCTGCAAGAAACACCCGGACGGGCTCAAGTACACGCCGGCGAGGAGAAAGCTGACTCCGGAAGAGGGCGCGCAGCCGCAGAACCTGAGGATCACGGCGCGCGCGAGTTACGACGGCCACGAACTCGTGCGCTACGAGAACGGCGCGATCGGAGTGCTGAAAGACGGGAGACCGCTCACGATCAACGTGAAGGGCTTTCTGAGGCCGATCGCGGCCGAGCTCGGAATTGCGAGCGAGCATGATGCGACGGTGCTGCTGACGACGCGCCAGCTCGGAAGCTCCGTGATCCGCGCCCTGAACCTCTTGGAAGAGCGCCCCGCTGCAAAGTCGACCAGCCGCGCTCGCGCCGCTGCCACAGTGAAGCGCGATGGCAGACGCGGAACCCGATAGCTTCCAGCCTCCACAGATCGCACGGCAGGTCGTCGAAATCGTCGGCCCGACCATCGACATGACCAGGCTTAAGGCGCTCCTGGAGAGCGCGTTCGGTGCCCGATCCGTAAAGCTGCGAGCGACTGTTCCCCTTGAACTCGAACAGCCGCCGCGGCGGCCGAAGCTCGGAAAGCTCGGCACGCGGATCATGGCGACTCTCGCAGACGGCAAACCTTGGCGCGCAAAGCACCTGATCGCTGAGGTAGCCGAAGGGAGGGTGCCGGCGACAGTGCGCCACGAGATCGATTTGCTCGTTGAGGAAGAGCGCATTCAGCGCCCGCGATCGGGCATCTACATGCTGGCAGGGCTTCCCCCACCAAAGGCGGAGGATATCCGGCCTTTTAGGGAGAGAAGCGGCACCGGGTCGAACGCATCGCGGAACACGACGGGGAAGCGCATTCTGGCGATGTTGGACCAGCCGACGTCGGCGAACAGGATCGTCAAGGAGCTTGGGATCACGCGGCAGCGCGTGGACCAGGTCATGAAAGCGCTCCTGAGCGAGCGTCAGGTAAAGCGCATTCCGGAGCCAGGCCTGAAAGGTCGGTGGCTCTGGATCCTGCCGGACGCCGACGTTAGAAAATCGATACGCGCCCATGTCCCTTCATTGGCCGACGGGCACGAGGCAGTGGTGGCATCGCTCCAGCCGGATGCGTTTCATTCCGTTTCCGCCATCGCGAAAACCGTAGGTCAGTCGAAAATTGCAGTCGCCGCCGGCGTTCGCTCGCTCGAAGGCCGCGGGCTCGTGGTCAGCCTGAAACTCGGGCAACAGAAATACGTCAGCGCAACGCCCCGCGGACTACTCCATCCAGCTCGTACGCCTGATGCGCCGAAGGCCGCGATCGCGAACCTCGCAGAAGCCTTCGGAGAGAAGAGGATCGCCTTCATCGAGACGCTTGGTGTGCTCGGCCAGGCTCGGACATCTGAGGTCACCGCTGCGCTGGTCGGGGCCGACGGCCGCGGCACCGAACTCATGTCTGGGATCATGCTCAACCGTCTTCTCCTCAGCGATTTTGCCGAACCGATCGAGGACGGAACCTCGGGGCAGCGCCGTTATCGGCTGACAGAGGTGGGCAGGCTGGCCGCGGCCTTGATCGCGCGCGACCGCAAGCCGCCGTCAAGGGAGATCCTCGACCAGCGCATCGAAGCCTTCAAGGAACAGCGTACGGCGCGCCTCAGGGCGGTCGGGATGCGGCAGATCGAGAACTCACCCACGGGAGCCGGAAGCCCCGCTCAGAAGGCGCTCCTGGAGGCCCTCGCGACCGGCACCAAGTCCACGAAGGAGCTCGAAGTCGTGATCAGCGACATCGTCAGCAACGTGAAAAGCGTCCACCTGATGCTGAAAACTCTCGCTGGGCGCGGCCTGGTCGAGCGGGTCGGCAACATCAAGACCCAAGGCGGCCTCGCAACGCTCTGGGGACTGAAGCCGGCCTCCGGGTGACCCGGCCTTGACTCTCACGGTGAGAGGAACAAAATAGGAACGCTCCTTCTTCCCCAAGGTCAAGTCCGTTGCGGCCAGAGCCCAACATCGATGCGTTGCGTGATCAGATCGCCAGGATCGAAGGCAGACCGGCGAGGAAAGGTAAGACTCTGCCTTTCGGCATCGAAGCCATCGATAGCCGACTTCCGGGTGCTGGTCTCGCGCTCGGGGCGCTTCACGAGGTCGCAGGAGGAGGAAACGGCGCTGTCGATGGCGCAGCGGCCGCCCTGTTCAGCGCCGGCATCGCCGCTCGGACGCGGGGGAAGGTGCTCTGGTGCATCACTCGTCCGGACCTATTTGCGCCGGCGTTCTCGCAGGCGGGCTTGGCACCGGACCGCGTCATCTATGTCGAGGCTGGAGATGACCAGACGATCCTGGCGTGCATGGAGGAGGGGCTTCGGCACGGAGCTCTGGGGGCGGTTGTCGGAGAGGTCGGCAGGCTCACGATGACCGCATCACGGCGATTGCAGCTCGCGGCCGAGGGATCAGGAACTGTCGGGATCGCGCTGCGAAGATGGCGCAGACAGGCCGACGCTGCTGATTTCGGGCAGCCGACCGCCGCAATGACACGGTGGCGCGTCTCGGTTCTACCGTCCGAGGCGCTTCCAGTGCCCGGGGTAGGGCGGGCTCATTGGCTACTGGAGCTGATACGGGCCAGAGCAGGCGATAGCGCAGATTTCGAAGTTTTGGCGTGCAATGAACAGGGTTCTCTCGATCTCGCTGACCGGTTGGTCGATGGATATGGCCAAGCGCCGGGCGGGTGGCGCCGCGCCAGCGGATGATGTGCCGTTCGTCCTGATCGGGCGGGATGGCAGCCGCAGGTTCGTCCATGCCTGCAACCCCGCTGCGCAGGCGGCCGGCCTACGCCCGGGAACACCGGTCACCAAAGCGCAGGCTCTCGTCCAGGGGCTCGTTTTTCAGGACGTCGATCTTGCGGCCGATGCGCGCGATCTGGAGCAGCTCGCGATCTGGTTTCTCCAGCGAATAGCGCCGATCGTCGATGTGGACGGGTCGGACGGCATCGCCATCGACACCACCGGTACCGAGCGCCTGCACGGAGGCGAGGCGGGCCTCATCGAGGACATGGTTTCCAAGCTTGCTGCAAAGGGCATCCAGGCCCGTGCAGCAGTCGCAGACACACTCGGAGTAGCCCACGCCCTGGCACGGTTCTCCCGGTCGGCAACGGTCATTGCACCACGCGGGCACGGCGCCGGGATCCTGTCGGCCTATCCCCTTGAGTGCCTCCGACTTCCTGCAAATCTGGCGTCGCAGTTGCGCGTCCTCGGCTTTGAGCGGGTCCGCGACCTTCTTGAACAGCCGCGGGCGCCGCTTGCCCTGAGGTTCGGCAATGATCTGACCCGGCGCCTGGATCAGATTTCGGGAGATCTCGTCGAGCCGATCGCCGGCGTGAAGCCGCACGATCTGATCGAGGTGCAGCGGGCGTTCGCCGAGCCAATCGGCGCGGCCGAGACAATCGCGAAGTACATCGACAAGCTCGTTGCGCAGATCGTGACCATCCTCGAGGCGCGCGGCGTAGGCGCGCGCCGCCTCGACCTCATCTGCACGCGTGTCGATAGCGCCGTGCAGGCGGTCAGCGTGGGCCTTGCAACGCCTGTGAGAGATCCAAAGCGCCTGGGCCGACTGCTCCGCGACAAAATCGGGGAGATCGACCCTGGCTGGGGTCTGGAGCGCATGGTGGTGGCTGCCCCGGTGGTGGAGCCGATCGAGCGCCGGCAGATGGCGAGCTCGCTGATCGAGGAGGCCACTCCTGACGTCTCCGACTTGGTGGACACGCTGGTGAACCGGGTCGGAAGCGGCGCCGTCTATCGGATGACTCCAGTCGAGAGCGATGTCCCAGAGCGCTCCGTTGCCCGTATACCGGCGTTGTCGCCCGAAACCGGGTCAGACTGGCCGGATCACTGGCCTCGCCCTGCACGCCTTCTGCAGCGGCCGGAGCAGGTCGACGTTATGGCTCTGCTACCCGACCATCCCCCGGCGCATTTTGTCTGGCGCGGCGTTCGCCGGCGTGTCCAGCGCGCGGATGGGCCCGAGCGCGTGTTCGGGGAGTGGTGGAAGCGGGACTCCGAGCTCGCGGCGGTTCGCGACTATTTCCGCGTCGAGGATACCAGCGGCGAGCGCTACTGGATCTTCAGGGCTGGTGATGGTGTCGATCCAGAGACCGGATCCCATCGCTGGTTCATGCACGGTATTTTCGGATGAGTTACGCCGAGCTCCAGTGCACGAGCCATTTCAGCTTTCAACGCGGTGCTTCGTCGAATGAGGAGCTGATCGCGACGGCCAAGGCCCTTGGCATGTCGGCGGTGGGAATTGCCGACAGGCATTCGCTGGCTGGCATCGTCATGGCGCACGAGGCCGCGAAGGAGGTTGGGATACGCCTGGTCGTCGGCTGTCGGCTCGACCTAGTGGATGGCACAGCGCTGCTCGTTTACCCGATGGATCGGCCGGGATATGGCCGGCTGTGCCGTCTCCTGACGCGCGGGAAGCGGCGAGCAGGGAAGGGGAAGTGTCATCTGGAGTGGGCGGACGTCGTCGAGTTCGCCGAAGGCCTCCTCGCGATCCTCATCCCGGATCAGGCTGACGATGAGACCGCGCTACGGCTGCGTCGCCTTCGAGACAGCTTCGACGATCGGGCCTACATGGCGCTGACGCTGCACCGGCGACCCAACGATCAACTCCGGCTCCACAACTTGTCGAACCTCGCCACCCAGATGCGGGTGCCGACGGTCATCACGAATGACGTCCTCTTCCACGAGCCGGCGCGGCGCATGCTGCAGGATGTCCTCGTCTGCATTCGCCATGGCGTCACCATCGACCAGGCTGGCTTCCGCAGGAACCTGAACGCGGACCGGTATCTGAAGCCGCCCGAGGAGATGCAAAGGCTCTTCTCGCGCTATCCGGAGGCCCTGGCCCGGACGCTGCAGATCGCCAACCGCTGCAACTTCTCGATGGACATGATCTCCTACCAGTACCCGAGCGAGGCCGGGGACCAGGAGACGCCTCAAGAGGCCCTTGCAAGGCTGACCTGGGAGGGCGCTGAGAAGCGCTATCCAGAGGGCGTTCCGGACGACGTGAAGGATACGCTCAATCACGAGCTCACGCTGATCGGGAAGATGGATTACGCGCCTTACTTCCTGACGGTGAACTCGATCGTCCGCTTCGCCCGCTCGCGCGACATTCTCTGCCAGGGGCGCGGCTCGGCCGCGAACTCGGCGGTCTGCTACGTCCTTGGCATCACCTCGATCGATCCGGCGCGCAATGCTCTGCTGTTCGAGCGCTTCGTCTCGGAGGAGCGACGCGAGCCCCCGGATATCGACGTTGATTTCGAACATGAGCGCCGAGAGATCGTCATTCAGTGGATCTACGAGACCTATGGGCGCGACCGGGCGGCCCTGGTTTCGGTCGTCACCAGATATCGCGCCAAAGGCGCCTTGCGAGACGTGTCGAAGGCGCTGGGGCTTCCGGAAGACCTTATTGGGGCCCTGTCATCGCAAACTTCGGCTTGGTCCTCGGAAGGCGTCGAAGACAAGCATCTGAAGGCGCTGAATCTGAACCTGGAAGATAGGCGACTTCGCCTGGCTCTGGATCTCGCCCGTCAGCTTATGGGGACGCCTCGCCACCTGTCGCAGCATCCGGGCGGGTTCGTTCTCACGAATGACCGATTGGACGATCTTGTCCCGATCGAGCCGGCCGCGATGGATGATCGCCAAGTGATCGAGTGGGACAAGGACTCCGTCGCCGCGATGAAATTCATGAAGGTCGACGTTCTGGCGCTTGGCATGCTGACCTGCATGAAGCGAGGGCTCGACCTTTTGGCCGAGCACAAGGGCATCAAGCACGAGCTGGCGACGATCCCTCCGGAGGATCCTCGAACCTATGCCATGATCCGCCGGGCGGACACCGCGGGGGTCTTTCAGATCGAGAGCCGAGCTCAGATGGCGATGGCTCCGAGGCTGAAACCTCGCTCGTTCTATGACCTCGTCATCCAGGTCGCGATCGTGCGCCCCGGGCCCATCCAGGGCAACATGGTGCATCCATATTTGCGGCGCCGGGAGGGGGTTGAGCCTGTCGTGTTTCCGACGAAGGCCTTGGAGGATGTCCTCGGAAAAACGCTAGGCATTCCCCTGTTTCAGGAGCAAGCCATGCGCGTCGCTATCGAATGCGCTGGTTTCACGCCTGGCGAGGCCGACATGCTGCGTAAGAGCATGGCGACCTTCAAGTTCACCGGAGGCGTCTCGCATTTCCGAGACAAGCTGATCAGTGGCATGGTGGCGCGCGGCTATGAGGAGTCGTTCGCCAGCCAGGTGTTCGCCCAGCTCGAAGGGTTCGGCAGTTATGGCTTCCCCGAGAGCCACGCCGCGTCTTTTGCTCTCCTGGCCTATGCATCATCCTGGCTGAAGTGCTGGCATCCGGACGTTTTTTGCGCGGCGATCCTCAACAGCCAGCCGATGGGCTTCTACGCGCCCGCGCAGCTCGTTCGCGATGCGCGGGAGCATGGTGTCGAGATACGACCGCTATGTGTGAACGCGTCCCGATGGGATTGCACGCTGGAGCCGACCGGGGACGACATGCGCTTCGCCGTCAGGTTGGGGCTGAGGATGGCGAAAGGCCTGGCAAACGGCGACGCAGCGGCGCTCGTAGCGCGGCGAGCTGACCGTCCCTATGCAAACGTCGACGACTTATGGCGTCGCGCCGGCGTGCCGATTGCGGCCTTGACCTGCATCGCGGAAGCGGATGGCTTCCGACCCGCTTTCGGTTTGGCGAGGCGTGAGGCGCTCTGGGAGCTGAGAGGGCTGCGGGACGAGCCGCTACCGCTGTTCGTGGCTGCCTCGAAACCTGACCAGGCGCTAGTGCCGGAGCTCTCGGAGCCCGCAGTGACGCTGCGCCCGATGACGGCCGGTGCCGAGGTTGTCGAAGACTACCGGCATGTCTCCTTGAGCCTGAGAGCACACCCTGTCTCGTTCGTTCGCGGCGAACTCCAAAAGCGTCGTATGGTGACCTGTGCAGAGGCGATGAACAGCAGAGATGGGCGCAGGGTCGAACTTGCCGGAATCGTGCTGATGCGCCAGCGCCCGGGCTCGGCAAAGGGCGTGATGTTCGCGACGATCGAGGACGAGCGGGCCTCGGCAAATTTGGTCATCTGGTCCAAGGTCTACGAGCGGTTTCGCAGCGAGATCCTGTCGAGCGCGATGATCGGCGTCCGAGGACGCGTCCAGAGAGAAGGCGACATCACGCACATCATCGTGGATCGCTTGGAGAACCTCTCCGGCCTCCTGGCAAGTGTCGGCCGAAGAGAGAATGCTCAGGCTCGCCCGGATATCGGGCCTGGACCCGATGATGGGATTCGGGTCCGGGCACGAGATTTTCGATAAAGCCGTTAAGGCAGGTGCCGATCGGACAGGAATGAATCGCGATTCCTTCGACAATTCATGGGAATCGAGCGTGCAACGTCTCGTTTCTCCGATTGGGCCCTCATTTTGCCCCTTCGGCGCGGAAAATTCCTCGCAAATTTGAATGAAATAATGGCGCTATTTCATATGGTTACAAGGATTGGTGAACAAATCCTTATTTGTTCTACGCGATAGGATTGCTTCAAAAGCAACCTAACCGCATTTTCGGTTCATGCCCGGCGACGGAGCAAGGACTGAAGCAAAGCGGTCCTTCCTCCGAGCCCGGGCTAGGAAACCACCAAACGGCCATCCGGCCCCTTCGGAGACTACCATGTTCCAGCTCATCGTCGCCGTCATCTCGATCGCCCTCGTCGCCGTTCTCGCCATCGCTTCGATCTATTACGGCGGCACCGCCTTCAACCAGTCGCAGATGAAGGGCCAGGTCACGGCGCTCGTGAACGCCGGTCAGCAGATCGCCGGCGCGCAGGCCCTGTATTCCAACGACACCGGCGCCAAGAGCGCGGCCATCGGCGACCTGACCGCCGGCGGCAAGTACCTCTCCTCGGCTCCGGCCAAGCCGTCGAACGCCACGGGCGGCGTCTGGGCGACGGACGGTTCGGTCGCTTCGATCACCCTGGACGCCGGCGCTGGCCTGACGTTCTGCAACGAGGTCCAGAAGCAGGCCGGCGGCACCGCGCTCGCCGACGAAGCGGCCCTGACCGCCCGCACCGCTCTCCCGGCCGACCAGCAGTTCAGCTGCGTCACCTCGGGCGGCAACACCGTCTTCGAATTCCGCGTCTGATCCTTCTGGGTCGGCCGACGGGTCGGATGGGAAGGCGGAGCTTCGGCTCCGCCTTTTCGTTTGTGGAGGTCCTCAGGAATCCCGTGGATCAAGGATTTCGAGGTTGACCATCAGAGAACCGAATTCGATCCTTGTCTGAACGGGCTATCGGTTGATCGAATCGGTCGCCGCCGCCCAATACGGAAAGGTGTTTGTGCATGTACACCCTGATCATTGGGGTCATTGCGGTCGTCGTCGTGGCCATTCTCACGCTCGCTACCCTGTTTCTCGGCGGGCACATTTTCACGAGCTCGGCCGACAAGGGGCGCTACGCGCAGTACATCAACCACAGCGAGCAGATTGCCTCTGCGGTTCGCCTCTACCAGCATGACAAAGGCGAGATCCCACCTGGCACGCCCATGCAGATCATCCAGGCGCTGGCGGAGCCGGCTGCCGATGGTCGGACCTATCTCAGCACGATCCCGCAGGGGGACTGGTATATGGCCGACAATGCGATCTATCGGAAGCTGATGGACGGTGGCGAGTGCAAGCGCATGAACACGGTCGCCGGCAAGCCGGTTTCGGATCCAGCGTCGTCCAATGGGTGTCCGCCCTGCGATGCGGCTGAGTTCAGCGACTGGCCAGGTTGTGCTCGGACGGCGATCGCGCCCTGAGCCGAATTCAAAAGCGAACGTTGGAAGGGGAACTGTCGGGCCCCTTTGGCGTTTCTGAGCCCTTGCGAGCCGTTAGCGAACCTGCTTCTCTTGCTACCTCCAGTAGGGGAAGGGGGCTTCCGTAATGGGATGGCACCGGGCTGCGTGGCCTTGGATATCGACAATCGCGACAGCGGTCATATTTGCGACTTCGCCCATCGCCGAAGATCTACAATTCACCGTCATTGACGCGAAATGCCGAGCAGAAATCGTTGCTGCTTGTTACCTCTCCAATGAAAACAATACCGGGTCGAGCTGCGAGACAAGGGTGAGGATATCGAGGCCAGAGGATCCTTTGGCCTGCTCGAAACGATCCTATGCTGAAGGCGGCATCCTGACCCGGTGCAGCCAATATTTCGAAGTTGAGCGCTACGATTCCTGCGTCCGGACGGTCTCACTTCCGTCAGTAGGGAGCGGGTCCAGCCTTTTGAAGGAGCTGGCCGCGACTAACAAGGCGCTGCGCTCGGACATGCGTATTCTGCTCAACCAGCTGTGCCGAAGCGGCAGCCCGGCACCGGAGAGATGCGATGACGTCATCCCACCTGTGGCGCCGTAACCCAGTCTCTCACTTGGCGTTGGCTGCCGCGCTACTCTCGGCGCCGGTCGCTCACGCGCAGTTCGCGAGCCCGAGCAGCGGAGCTCAGCTTTGGGCGGCGGGTCCAAAACGAATGGGACCGGTGCCATAAGCCCTGATCGAAGCTGAAGCGCTCAACGAGCAGGAGAGGGCAGCACTGCGCTCGGCCGCGCGCGATCGCGCCTCCGATGACGTCCGACGGGTGAAGGAGCTCCGCGATCGCGCGGCGCCTGCAAACATCACCGAGGCGGAGAAGACGCAAGCTGCATCCAACCTGATTGAATCACTCCGCGCCGCCCAACAGAAGGCTGTCCTTGATCGCCGAGACGCAGACGACCTCAAGGTCACCGGAAAGACAGGCATCGCGCTGCTTTCTGTTGCGGCAAAGACCCCGATGGGGGCGGCGACGATGGTCCTGGCCGGTCCTGCCATCGAAGACAGCCTCAACAAGGGCATCGACAAGCTCACTGATATTGAGCCGACCTATAAGGCGTCGGTTGCGACGGCCGTTGAGCTCGCGCTGCTGAGGGCTAAGCCAGAGACAGTTGAGCTATGGCAGAAGACGGGAATCACAGACGCGAACCGAAAGGACGCAGCCAAAGCGCTATTCGGAAGCTCCAACGCCTTTTTCGAGGAAGGCATCGGCAAGGAATTGGATCCTTCGCTGAAGACCGAAATTCAGGACATTCAAACAAGCCTGCTGAAGGACGGGTTGGATACGATCGCTGCGCGCCAGGCGCAGGGGAAAGAGGCATTCGCTGCCTTTCAGCAGCAGACGGAAACGCGGTTTTCCGATCAGAAGTCGCAGATCGAGAAAGTCGTCGGTCAAGTTCAAACGATTAGGCGGGCGGTGGCCCAGCAGACGCAGGCGATCCAGCTCTTCGCGAAAACCACCGTCATGCAGCTGGAGCGCCTTGAATCAAAGATTGATGGCAAGCTCGACGCGCTTGAGGCCTCCCAGCGGGCGACACAGTCAGCCATGTACCGGAACATGGGGCCGAAAGACCGGCTGACCGCTTTGCTGGACCCGTCGTTCCTGGCGGCCAAAACCGACGAGCAAAGGCAGAAGCGCAGCGAGGAGATCGCTGACCTCACTCGGCTCAACAGAATCCTCGACGCCAAGGGGAACATCGATACAGCACTAGATGGAATTGGCGCCGCCGCAAGTTTCGCTGTCGCGGTGGGGGTCAAGGTCGATGTCGCAGGAATCACCCGCGGGGTGGCGATGGCCAAGTCTGCGATAAACGTCGGTGCTTCTCTCGCAACCGGAAACTACTTGGGTGCCTTGATGGCCGCCGGCGGCCTATTTGGCGGCGGCGGCGGGGATGACCCCAACACCGCGGCGTTCGCTCAGATCAATGCTCGTCTCGACCAGATCATCGATCTTCAGAAGGAGACACTTGCCAAAATCGACGACCTTTCGCGGAAGATCGACGAGCAGCATTTCGCGGTTATGAGCTCACTGCAGGGGATCGAACAGAAGATCAATCACACCAATGACCTGTTAGCTCGCATCTCGGCAGAGCCCTACGCCAACTGCCGTCTCTTTGCGGCTCTGACCGATATCCACGATATCGAGGTGCGAGCCGGGGTGTATGCGACATACGCGGAGCGCGTTCGTCACTTCGCCATCGACCAGAGGATGGAGGAGGGCAAGTCAGCGACGAAGTGCTTCGATTTTCTTTTGCGGAAAATCACTCTCGGTGACGTGGCTGGTGCCGGGGTTTTCAAGCCAGCTGCGCTGCTGGAATACGATACCTGGGAGCCGGCAGAGATCGGAAAACCGCAGTCCACAGCAGAGCGCTTCAAAGCTATGTGGATCGCCCATCACGCAATGTTGGGGTGGGCGACTGTTCAGGCAAAACGGGACGTCGCCGGCTCGAAGCCGATCTGCATGAACCGGGCGTTTTCGAAGCTGAGTGGACTACCCGCAGAGGTGGACGCTCTGAAGGAGACCGACGTCAGCTGCCCCAGCGAGGACATCTCCCGCTCGGATAGCTGGCATCCTTTCAAAATCCGCGACGGGGAGGCGTCCGCAGGGACAATAGCGACGTCGATCTATTCACCGGTCGAAGTCTCCCATATCGGCGAGATGATGCTCTACCTCACGCCGTTCTTCGAGCTGGCCGTACTCTCGAAGGAGAAGGACAAGCTCCGGCTTCCCGAGCCGTGGGAGTTCCTGAAGAACGATGCGATCTACACGGATCCGACCAGGGTTGAGAACGCGCAAAGAGCGCACCACATGCTGGAAAAATACCCTGAACAGCTATCGATTGCCTTGATCCAGCAGGCCGTACGCGAGGGCACATACCTTGTCCCAACTATCGCGCGGACTCTGAAAGAGACCGAGTTTGGGGCAAAATCGCCTGGAATCTCGCAAAAGTCCGTCAGACACGAGTTGGCGATGCTGGGCGGTGTCGATGTCGCCACGATGGATGACCAGAATGCGAACTGCGTCGTATCGACAAAGGCCTGGCAGGAGAGGCCCTTCCTCGTCGCTGCTTGTCTGATGGAAGCCAATCCGAGGCTAGCCAAGAACGTAGCGCGATTCCTCGCCGCACAGGACAGGATCGCACTCCGGAATCAGGATGCCACCCTGGCTTGGGCTTACCGGACGCCCTCCGAGATCCAGCTCAAGGAAGTGTTCCCAAGCGTGACCACGCTCGCCAGAGTGGGAGCGCCGGCCGACCAGACGTGGCAGTGGTCGATAACCATCAATGGTGTTGGTCAGAAGGTCATGCCGTTCCCGTCCGTCGCTGAGGTCACAAGCCGCTTTCTTGATCGCGGTGCGACGGAAACAATGCGGGCCATCCGAGAGCGCTTTGAACTTCGAGTTCAGGCGAACAAGGCCGACGAGCAGCTTTCTAAACCGAGTGACAAGTTATCGGACCGCGAGCGCGAGGTTGCCCGATACTACCTGCGGCAGGGGGCTCGTCGGGAAGAGAGGCTCATCGCTACCTCTCTTGGATCATGGTCTGCCGAGATGTGGAGGCCGAAGGAAGAGAAGTTGGCCACTGCGAAGACCAAGTAACGCTATGCGACCTGGTCGGCGAACAGACCAAGCTGACCGGGCACCGGCACCGCCGGCGTCGGCGCGCGTATTCCCAGATGAGCGTAGGCGCCGGCAGTCAGCATTCGGCCTCGAGGCGTCCTCTGCAGATAGCCTTGCTGGAGCAGATAGGGCTCAACGATCTCTTCCAGAGCATCGCGCGGCTCCGAGAGCGCCGCGGCAATGGTCTCGATACCGACCGGCCCGCCCGAGAAGTTCTTCGCAACGAGCCGCAAATAGCGCGTATCGAGCTGATCGAGCCCGCGGCTGTCGATGTCGAGCTGATTGAGCGCGTAGTCCGCGAGTGCTGCCGTGACGGGCTCACCGGCGGCGAAATCGCGAACACGCCGGATCAGCCGGCCAGCGATGCGGGGAGTGCCGCGCGACCGTCGCGCGATCTCGCCAGCGCCTTCAGGCGTGATGTCGATATTGAAGACCTTTGCGCTCCGGTTGACGACCCGAACCAGCTCGCTTTCGGTATAGTAGTTGAGGCGGACGTGGATGCCGAACCGATCTCGCAGCGGAGCCGGAAGCAGGCCGGACCGGGTGGTGGCCCCGATCAAGGTGAATCGAGGCAGATCGATACGCACAGAACGCGCGGAAGCACCCTCGCCGATGAGTAGATCCACGTAGAAATCCTCAAGAGCCGAATAGGCGATTTCGGCGACCTGGACGCTCAGTCTGTGGATTTCGTCGACAAAAATTGCGTCACCAGGCTCTAGCGAAGTGAGCAGTGCGACGAGGTCGCCGGCCTTGGTGATCGCGGGCCCAGAGGTCGATCGCAGGTTCGCTCCCATCTCCCGCGCAACGATCTGCGCGAGAGTGGTCTTTCCCAGTCCAGGCGGCCCAACAAAGAGGACGTGATCGAGAACATCACCCCTTGCCTTCGCGGCGTTGATGAAGACCGTCAGGTTCGCGCGCGCGTCTGCCTGACCGTTGAAGTCGGCGAGGGTTTGCGGCCGCAGATGGACCTCTTCGGTGTCGATCGCTTCGGACATCAGTTGCTGCTGACCACGACGTCGCTCGGATAGGTCGCCGAGCACTGGGCGATGACGCGGCGCCGCGGCAGATCGCTGACGAGCTCGGCCAAAGCCCCCTCCTGATTCGGGACCGGCTGCTCGACCCCGAGCCCGTCGACGATTGAGCCGTTATTGTGGAGCGCATATGACCGCGCGGGCGACCAGGAGCAGGTCCAGCCACGCTCTCCGTCGCGACCGCTTGACCGCAGGGTGGCCTTGGCACCGCCGGTCTCGTCATCGATCAGGCAGGACGCGCTCACCGGATAGAGCAGGGCAGGGCAGGTGACCGTACAGCCGGGAAGGGTGCTGCCGGCATCACAGACCGCGTCCACAGCCTGCGTAGAGGCGATTGGAGCCCCGTCCAGGGTGGATGGACCACTCACCGACAGGCGAGCCTGCTGGAAGATCATCCAGGGCTTGGCCTCGGCCCGCCCGAACGTCAGACCAGCCTCCGCCAGGACGAGCTCGCCGCCCGAGGCGATAATGGGATACCCGGTTGACAGGACACCGGACAGGTCGAAGGCGCCCTTGAGCGTAAGCCGGCCGGCAGTGAGCTCGACCGCGTTCGGTCGCGACGCGTGGCCAACGATGGCCGTGCCAGCGAGGAGTGCGTCGCCGCCATCATTGCGAAGATATCCGATCTTGCCGCCGGTGAGGCGCGCGCGACCACCCGACTGGATCCAGAGGCCCGCCCCGTTCTCGAACTCTGCCCCGACGAACGTCACATCGGTCGCGATCTTGGTGAGACCAGAGCTGAAGACGATGGGCGCGGCGGTCGGACTGGCGTCGGTCGGCAGAAAGGAGATCGCGACCGAGCTTGCGCTGCCGCCGAGCACATTGGGCAATTGATAGGAGCCGCCGGCAAGCGAGATCGTCACGCTGCGATAGCCGGAAGACATCGCGGAGCTGATTGCTGCGTCGAGATTGAGGGGCTTGTCGGCGGTGTCACCGAAGGCCTTCTCGCCGATATTCACCGCAGCGCGGCGCGCGGCGCCGGTAGGGGAGACGTAGAACAGCAGATTGCCGACAGCGGTTCCCTCCGCAGCCTGCGGCCCGCGTGCGATGACTGGCACGACGGATCCGGGAACCCGGGGCGTTCCGTCGCCGCGCACGAGGAACTGGCCATTCACGAGCCTCACGTCCTCGCAATCGGGAATAGCGGTCTGGTACGGGGCCGGAGACACGATTAAGCCAACGATGCCTTGGGCCGCGCCGCGTAGCGCGGTGTCATGGGGAGCGTCGCTGCGAACAACGAACTGGCGGCCACGGTCGACAAGGACGCGAGAGGCGTAGCGGTGAGGAAATGAGCTCCCGACCTGATGATTGGAGCTGAGAACCAGCTCGGAGGTGGCCTCGTCCGGGCCCGCCACAGTCAGATCGTCGAGCGCATATGGGCACCAGCCATAGTAGGCGCCCCACGGGGTCCGGCCGTTACCGATCGCCCACGATGGTAGAACCGAACGCCCGCCGATCTCCTCGCCGAACGGGATGCGAACGGGCCCGTCGAGTTCGACGACGCGCATGGCGGATCGCATAGCAGAGGCGAGGCCGTCCATGGTCGCGGCATTGCGCTGCGCGAGGGAGACAATCTCAGCTGACCGCTGGAAGGTGTAGAGCGTATAGCCGACGGATGCCGCCATGCCGACGACCAGCGTCATGATGATGAGAAGCGAGATCATGCGGCACCCAAGGATTCCTTGAGCCGGAGGATAACGCTAAAAGGATTGAATGCGAAACGCCAAAGGACCGTTTGTCAGGTCCGAATGGTGGATGGCGATGAGGAAGGACTGCGTCGGAAGCCGGAAGCGAAATCCGGGCTCTGTGCGAAGCCGAATTTGAGGGCGACCTGGCGCAGCTTCGGAGCAGTTTCGGCATCGTAGGCGACGTACCAGTTCCAGTCGTCGTCCGGACGGCAATCGAACTGCCCGCGAAAGTGGTGCTTGATGATGGCTGAGAACTCCTCGTTCTTGCTCTTCAGGTCGAATACGGCCCAGGTCCCGCGCTTGCCGTCCCTGATGCCGCTGTGGAGCCAGACCGCGCGCTCGTTGTGGCGCAGGTGGTCGACCTCGCGATCCATCGGCTCAGCAATCGCCGGCTCCAGCAGGAACCCGTGCGCCTTCGCGGCCTGGATGATCCCTGCCTGTGTCGTGCCGTTGAAGTCGATCGAGAGGCGGTCAGCGCGCTTTCTGGCTCCGTTGATGGTCAATTCCGCTTTATCGGTCCGGAACCAGATTGCGCGGGCGCCATGGCGCAAGCGGGAGAGGCCACGCAGGCGACTGGTTAGTCCTGGCAGATCGTCGATCCATGCAAGCCGCCAGAAATAGACGTAGCGTCCGCCAGGCGAGAGGCCCGCATAGCAATAGGCCTTCTGCTCTGAATCCTGGATCGGATTGTCGCGCAAAGGAACGCGTCCGCCGCGCAGCGCCTTTTCGATGCCTGCAGCGCGCGTCTCGCTTCCTCCAGAAAGGAGCGCGGCCGCCTGTCCCGGGTATTTCGCCGCCAGCTCGATTGCCTTGCGCGCGTCCGCCTCAGACCAGGCCATGTCCTGACGCCGAAGGGCCGACAGTCGACCTCCCTCCTGTGCATCGGCTCGGTTGAAGCCTCGGCCGTCGCGTCGACGCGCGCCATCGCATTGGGACGCAATCGCCTCGACGACGTCTTCAATGGAGACGAACTGCGATTTCATCGATCGGCAGGCCCTTCATGACTCGTTGTGCACAGTCCCATGGGATGATGGGACCGGACAAGGAATCAGACAAGGAATTCTGCCGTCACTGAAGGAACATTATAGCAACAATTAAGGTGCAGATCATTTTCCCTTGCAAGGATTAATCCCTGTCAAAATGGTGCGATCCGCTTGAAAGGTAAGCATATTTTGGCCTCGATCATTGACTTGGACTGGGCATGAGAACAGATTGCGCATGCTCACGCCATTCGAGGATTTGAACATGAAAAAGCCAGCTGCCGGCTCGAAAGGCGCCGGTTCGAAGAGGACTGCCGCCGCCACTGCCGCTCGGAAGAAAACCTCAAAGCCGGCTGCCACGAAGGCTAACGAGGATTCGGTAAAGGCAGATGCGCCGGCGCCCGAAAAGGGTACGCCCGCTTCCGACGCCGCCTGGGCCGCTGCCGCTCCGGCGCAGGCCGACAAGTCGCCCGCGGCCAAGCCCGCGGCGAAAAGCAAAGCTTCATCGAAGGCTAAGTCCAGCGCCAAGCCTGCGGCTGCCGCCGCGCCGTCCGAAGCCAAGCCGGCGGCGCCTGCCAAGATCTCGACAACCGGCAAGGCACCCGCTTCCGCGAAGTCCTCCGCGAAGGCCAAGGCCGCTGTGCCGGCAAAGGCGGCAGCCAAAGCCTCGAAGGGCCAGTCGAGCGTCAGCGCTGCGGCCAAGAGCGAGCCTGCAAAGAGCCCTGCGAACGAGCCAGCCGCAGAAAAGGCCGTGGCTGCAGCACCAGCGGCGCCGAAGAAGTCGTCCAAGAAGGGCGGCGCCAAGCCAGCGGCCTCAATCGCCGGCGCCTCGTCGGCAACCGCGGCAGCCGAAGCTCCCGCAGCTGCACCGGCGCCGAAGGCAGCTGAGAAGGCCCCGGCAGCCAAGCCTGCTGCCTCGAAGGGCAAGTCTGCTAGTGCAAAGGCAGCAACGAAGCCGGCCGCGGCCACCGCTTCTGCTCCCGCGCCGGCCACGCAATCCGCGCCCGAGCCGGCCCCAGCCCCTCAGGCTCCGCGCTTCACCTACGCCTCAAAGGGCGTCGCGATGAGCGTCATCACCGACACGATCAGTGGCCAGAGCGTGACCGTGGCGAAGGCCCATGTTGAGGACTGCGTTGCTGTCCTGGAGAAGTTCATGTCCGGCCCTGCCGGGAAGATCTCGGCAGAGCCTACGGCGGAGGCTGCGCCACTCGCCGCTGAGGCCCCGGCACCGAAGGAAACCTCAACGGAAGCGATGTCTGAACCGTCGCGGGCTGCTCCCGCGCCAAAGCGGGCAGCGTCCGCCAGACGGAAGCCGAAGGCGCGCGGACGTGGCCGCGTGCTTCGTTTGGAGGAGCAGGACCTGAGCAAGCTGCCAGAAAAGGTGGCGAGCCCGGAGAGCCCCGACGTTGAACTCGTTCTGACCGAGCTGGCGGTCGACAAGAACAATCCGAAGCGGGTCCTGGATCCGAACAGGAAGAAGGGCGTCGTCCGCCTTCCGGGATACGAAGCTCAGTTCCGCGGGGATGTCGTAGGTCACGTCGTGGTGCATGGTGGCGGCTTCCTCGTCGTCGCCCCGAGTCTTCAGGAGAAGCCCTCGACCCATACCTCGGCAGAAGGCGCCCTCTATCGGTTCATCGTCCTGACACGCGACTGATCATCGTCAAAATAGCGACAGACTGAGAGCGGCGGGCATGTCCCGCCGCTTTGCGTTTCGAAGACGAGCTTCCTCGATCGCGCTTCCCAGGCCCGTGGGGAGCCGCGAGAGCAGCAAGCGACTATCCTCGTCGCTATCGACGGCCGCAACGAGCTTCAGCGCGGTCTTCTCGTCGAGGAGCCGGGTAGGATCCGTCGAGAGCCGCTTCGCGCACTCATCGCGAGCGGTCAGGATCGCCTGCCAGTAAACATCCCGGCGATCGCCGGCGCCGCGAGACGTTCGGATGGCCTCCTTGATATGGTCGACGAGGTAGATCGGCTCGGTGCTGCGCATGTGCGCCTTGCCAGCGACCGTCGGGAGCACCGCGCCCGTGGTTTCGCTGACGTCGAGATAACCCAGCCCCACGATCTGGCGAATGAGTGGACGGCAATCCTGGATGCGCAGACGCTTGGCGAAGCCATACTCCGGCAGGCTGTCGAGCCTCATGCTTCGGACCCGGGACGACGGGCTCGCCAGGAGAGCCTCGTTCAGGATCGAGACCGAAGAGTCCTCCCCGAGCCGCCCGGCTAGCCGGATCGTGGCGCGAGCAAGATCGCCTCGCTCGACGCGTGCCGGTGAGGACATACAGAGGTCGCAGTTGCCACAGGGCGCCGTGGTTTCCTCCCCGAAGCAGCGGAGGAGCGAAGCTCGCCGGCAGCCGGGAGTGTGGGCCAGGCCGAGGACAGTTTCCATCCGACCAACCTCTCGACGGCGCGCCGGGCCTTCCAGGGTAATGGCAAGGCGGGCACGCCGCGCGACATCGGCGTCGCTCCAGAGGAGGTGGGATTCCGCCGGCAGGCCGTCGCGTCCAGCGCGACCAATGCCCTGGTAGTAGTCGATGATGGAAGCGGGGATCCCGACATAGACCACACGCCGGGTGTTGGGATGGTCGACACCCATGCCAAAGGCCGTCGTCGCGCAGATCGTCGGGATCTCCCCTGCCAGGAAGGCGTCCTGGACCCGCTTCCGTTCCAGGTCCGGAAGGCCAGCGTGATAAGCGGCTGCCGATCGGCCGTCAGGGCTAAGCAGGGCCGCTGCGTCTTCGGTTCCCTGACGCGTCGGTAGGTAGACGATCGTGGATCCGGCGACCGGACGCTCTTTCACAAGCCGGTCAAGGTCCGCAAGCGGCTCAACCACCCGCCGTGCGTTAATCGTAATGTTCGGCCGGTCGAAGCTCATACGCAGCTCGCGAACATTCCCGCGCAGGAGCCGTTCCTTGATCTCCGCTGTCATCGCTGGGGTCGCGGAGGCGGTCAGTGCGATCCTGGGAGCCCTGATGGCCTCCAAGTGCTGCGGGAGCTCCATGTAGGCGGGTCGGAAGTCCCGTCCCCACTCGCAGACGCAGTGCGCCTCATCGATGGCAACGAGGCTGACCTGCAGCTGGCGGAGCAAGCTTTGAAAGGCTGGCGTGCCGAGGCGCTCCGGGGAAAGGTAAAGGATATCCAGGCTTCCCGAGGCGGCGAGCCCGAGAATTTCGCGCCGCTCGTCCGCCGACTGAGAGTCTTCGCCCGCGACCGCGGCAGCCCGTACGCCCCTTCGACGCAGTCCATCAACCTGGTCACGCATCAAAGCAAGCAGCGGGCTCACCACCAAGGCCATTCCGGGGAGAACGAGAGCCGGAATCTGGAAACAGAGGCTTTTGCCACCGCCGGTAGGCATGAGACCAAGGACATCGACCCCGGCAAGGATGGAATCAACAGCGGATTTTTGGACGCCTCGAAAGGTTCCGTGTCCAAAAATGCGTGTCAGCGCCGCCAGGGGGTCTTCGCCTGGGACGCTTGCGCGCTTGCTTGGCAGGTCAACGGCGTGAAATGCGCGCTCAGACACGACTCATCCTGTTATCCACACCACCTGAATTTGAGGATTTCCTCCGCTACCACCAAGGAGTGTCGCGCTTCGCCATAGCCCGACGCGATCGCCGCCGACTTATCGCTCGCGTGGAAATTCCTTCGAGGCGATTGACAGGAGGAAGGAGTCCTTAACCCGAGGCAAGATATATTGTCCCAATCGTTGAAGGAAATCGGGGACGGGCAAGGAGAAATTCCTTGTGAAGCCGGGAACCAGAGGACGGGAGCCGAGTTACCGACCGGAACAAGATCGACCCGGGATTTCTATAGACATTCATAGAAATGCCGACTTTCACCCTCAAGGAATGTCGCTAGGACCGATTGCACTCTCTTACGAAATGGCCTATCCCAAAGTCCTAAGAGCTTTGAAATTGAAGGAATGCCTCGTCACCGTCACGGATTTTAAGTCGCGAAGGCCAGTATCTTAAGGGGAGTGTGCAGGTTATCCTCGGCACCCAGAAGTATCAGGTGCAGCGGGATTAAATCTGCAACAGGCAAGGAACGGGTGCGGACCCGTCGGCCTGTAACGGAGAGAGCTAAGGAGAGATTGAATATGGCGTCAGATCGCAGCGGAATCAGCGAAATCGCGGCCATGACCACCGAAATCGTCGGCGGTTGGGTTCGGAACCCGAACACGACCATCCCCAAGGACGACCTGATCCCGTTCATCAAGGACGTTCACGACACCATGACCGGGATCGTGAAGCAGGACATAGCATCAGGCCTCGTCCAGCGCGCCGGCTCGCCGGCGCCCCTGCCTGAGATTGCGCCGCCAGTTCGCGCCGCGCTGCCGGCAGTGACTGCTCCGGCGGCGCCGAGCAAGGCGCTTGCTCCGGAAGCCATGAAGTCTCTTGAAGGATCGCGTGCGTTCATTCCGGTGATCGCCCATGAAGGTCAAATCGTTGCTGAGCGGGTCTGGCCGACCGCCACGCCGGCGATGCGCAAGAAGTTCATGGAGATCATGAAGGAGCACAACATCCCGACGCGGTCGGATGGAACTCCTGTGCCGCGCACGGTCGATGGCCAGCACATCGCCGACAAGCGGATGACCGTGGTCGATCCGATCGGGGGCGGGCGCTTCAAGATGCTGCGTCGCCACATCGAGGTGAGTTACGGCATGGACTATCCGATGCTGCTCGCCATGTTCAAGCTGAGCAAGGAACAGCTCCCTCACGCCGGCCCGGCTTACTCCGAGCAGAAGGCGATGCAGGCTCGTGCGAGCGGCCTCGGCAAGCACTCCAAGTCCCGCGATGGCGGTGCACGGAAGTCGCCCCGCGCCAAGAAAGTCGCGGCGACCGCCTGACCTCATCCACGGATTGTTGCTTCAATTCTTGAGCCCACCGATTTGTTCGCTTGCCGCGACCGGATCGGTGGGTGATCTTTTTTGGCGTGTCCCCCTCGAAGTGGATTCGCCTTGTCAAACCTCTCTGCCCCCGCAAACGAGCTAACTGCGTCCGTGCAAGCGGCTGTTCGCGAGGCATTGCATCGCGGGATGCGCACGTCGGAGGGGAGGGGTGTCACCGCCGGCCCCATCTTCCTGGCCCTGTGGATTGTGGCGATCGGGACGCTACTGGAAGCCGCGGAGCCTGCTGACGCGATCGCCCTGCTTGAAAATCGCGCGATCGACATCCGAGGCTTCGGGCATAACGCAGACAGCGCTGTCATACGGCTGACGGATGACACGGTGAAGCGCCGAGCGATGGAAGCGGCGTACGCGGCCGAGATCATTCACAACTCGCTTGAGGAATTTGCCATCGACCCGGGTGATGAGTGGGACCCTTCCCCTCAGGTCATTCTCGATGAAGCCATAGCCATTCTCCGGGAGGCATGGGGGCCGCTTCATCTTCGCAGGGCGATCGCCGGTCAAATCGAGGCCATTGGCGTCGGCGCGGACCGTGCAGTCCTTCCCGAAGAGCCATCGACACTCAATTCCGCCGCCCTGCGCCGGCCGTCCACGGTAGAGCCCGAACGCTTCTCTCGCGCCGCAAGAAAGGCGGAGCTGTCGATGTCCTTTGCTCCCTACAGGAGTCAAGTGGTCTGGGTTGCTGTCATTGCTCTGTCGAATGCCGGCCGGCGGACTGCCGAGGTTCGCGAGATCGCTGGTATCTCGAACTCGCACGATATGAAGTTGGGCGAGATCGACGGGTGCCTAGAGGCGGTTCGCTCGCTTGGGATCGGCGGCAAGTCCGACGAAATTATCCTTCGCACCGAGTCTGGTTTCCTGGCCACAGCACTTGAACTCTCCCTCGCTGGAAATGTCCCTGAAATGCACGGTGATGAAGCCAAGGCCTGGTCGGAGATCATCGACACGCTGACGCGCTGGCAGAGCCGCATCATCCACCGCGGAACCGGGGCGGCACGCCCCATTGATGAGAAGGCTGACCGCATCCTGCGTCGGCGCCTCGCAGACCTGGCACAGGGCGGAACCGAGGCTACCGTTCCGGCTTGATCTGGGCGGCTCGAACAACACGACGGACATGAACAGGCGATCCTTCCTCCTGAGCGCAAGCGCTCTCCTGATCCAACCGGCGGCCCAAGCCAGTGGGACCACGGCCGATGTGCTGCGCGCAGAGCTTCCAAGGGTATGCGGCCGGCGCGCCGCGGCGATCGAGGCGACGCTTGCACGCCTGGCTCGCCTGCGCCCACCAGGCTCGGGAAAGACGATCACGGTCGATATCCCGTCCCAGCAGCTTGCGACCTATGAGGACGGGCGCACGGTGATGGAAAGCCGTGTCGTGATTGGCGATGAGGGCTGGCGCACGCCAGACCTGGATACGAGCGCGACCTATGTCAGGGTGAATCCGACCTGGACAGTGCCGGAAAGTATCATCAATGCACGCCGGTGGCGCGAAAAGCTGGCCAACAACCCGCGGTATTTCGAGAGGCTCGATTTCCGGGTCGTGGCCGGCGGCCGATCGATGTCGCCGACAGAAGCCGCCGAGCGCGGGCTTCGCCCGACCAGCTTCGTCCAGCAGCCAGGTCGCAACAACGCGCTCGGAGTGGTCAAGATCGGCCTTGCGGCGGGAAACAGCGTCTACCTTCACGACACCAATGATGCTGACGCATTCGGTGAGGACGACCGCGCGCAGTCTCATGGTTGCATCCGAGTAGAGAAGGCGATGGAGCTCGCCGGCTGGGTTCTCGGTATGAGCGAAGGCGAGATCTCTCGCCTGCAGCGTTCCGGTGATCGCACCGATCGCCGGGCTCCGCCGGTTCGCGTCGTCACGACCTATTTCACAGCCTGGCCCGATGCATCCGGGGTGGTCCAGTATTACGACGACATCTACCGCAAGGACCGACAGCTCGGCCCCTGCGCCGGCGACGCCATCACCACGTCCCGTTCGGAGCCTGCAGCTCCAACCTACGAGGAATTCGAGGTCGAATGAACCCTGCGATCAAATCAATGCGCGATGCGCTTTTGACCGGCTTCCGCTTGTTTTTCAAAACGAGCTCGCTCGGACTGAATGCCGTCCTGGCTGTCGTCTGCGCGATCGTCGCTCTGAAGCTCTGGAACTATGGCGCGGCCTATATGATCAATGCCGGGGGCTGGCCGCAGTTGAACCTGGAATACGGGCGACGCGTCATAGCGGCCGCGGGTCTGAAGGATCGACTGGTCTGGTGGTCGTTCGCCTGGGCAGCCTATGTCTTCGCAGCCGGCTTCGCCTTCCTTGCGCTCGCTGGCGCGCGGGCGGTGGCGTGGAAGGTTTACGCAGCCGCGCGAGGCTGAACCGGCGTTCCGACTTTCAGGCCTCCGTGGTGAATTCTCAGGAGACGGAAACAAGGATTCGGACGACTCGTGAAGGCCAAACCGCAGAAGATTTTCACCCGGTCCGGAGAGATCCTGGTCGAAGGCACGGCGGCCACGCTGAAAGCGTTCGTCGAGGCCATCGTTCGAGACGGAAGGTCGCTCGCAGGCGCGGATCTCGCGAACCGAGACCTTGCTGGGCTGAATCTCGATGGCGTGGATTTCGACGGCGCCGATCTGGAGGACGCCGACCTGCGGGGATCCTCGATGCGCTATGGCTCCCTCGCCGGAGCCTGCCTCAAGGGGGCGCTCTGCCAGGGCATGAACGCGGAACGCGCCCGCTTTCACAATGTGGTCCTCGGTCGGACCGAGAGGGGCGCCACCCGCTTCGATGGTGCCAGGCTGGCATTCTCCGAATTCGACGGCGCACAGCTCGATGGGGCGATCTTCGACGACGCGGGGCTTTCGCGCGCTTCCTTCGCCTTCAGCTCGGGCAAGCGGACCTCATTCAAACGAGCGAGGCTTCGGGACACGATGTTCACCTCGGCCAAGCTGATCAATCCGGATCTCTCCGAAGCGGACCTGCGCGCTTCGACAAGGCTCTCTCCTGAACAGCAGCCGGACCGCACGGCCGGCGCAATGGTGATCCAGGGACGTTACGCGAAGGCTATGATGGATGAGACCGGTACGCCGGCCTTCCAGCGCGATCATCGGTGGAGCCGGGCCTCTCACGTCGCAGCTTGGACGGCAGCGCGATCAACACCCATCCGCACCATGTCGTAAATCATTGAAATTGCGTGATAAATTCAGCCTCTCCGATCGCGCATCCTTTCAGTGGGGGATTATGGTGCGGCGTTGGTGCGCGCTGGGAGGCTCGAATGCATCCCCAGGCATCATTGCGTAGAGAACGGATAAATCGTCTGTGTCGGAGCTCTCATCTTGAGTATACATAATACAACTTAATATCGCGGTTTCTCATGCTTGGCATGGAATCCAATCGTGAAAAGGTGCTCGGTTCTGAGAGAATTGCGCGGTTTAAGCTTTCGAAACAACTTGCGGCCTACTTCGGTCACTGAGTGCCCGGAAATCCCCGGGGTGGGGCTTCGCAATGCGGATTCGACTACCGTTCGCGTACGAGCACGACCGATGGAGCGAATATTCTCGCAATGTGACCAGGCGGAATTTCCGGAGCTTCGTTGAGGTCGAGATCGCAGAGGTGCCTGACCTGAGCCACCGGATCGCGATTGATGGGAACATCGAGCCGTATCACTCCTGGAACGGGCGCCTCTACCGGCGCTGGCAATATGTCGGAGGAGGCCCGCTGGCCGGGGTGACTGCGCAGCGGTGCATCGACGAGTTGCCGGGTGGAGAGGGCGCTCCGGACCCGGCGCGGTTTCCAGCGCTCCCCCATATGCGAACAGCGCGGTTTCGATTTCAGAATGCCATAGACTTCGATTGTGATCGCCGGGACGACCCGGGTTATCACCCGCGCACGCGTGACGCCTTCGATGTTCGATCGGAGGAGGCCAGGGCATTCTATCCGAACGCGCTCGTGAGCTCCGAGGGATGGCTTTGGGTCGAGGCTGAGGAGCCGGTGCTTGATGTGCGGGCGATGGACGATCAGGGACGGCGTCTTATTGGCAATGTCACCCCGCCGAACTTCTGGTTTGCGGGATATCAGTTCCGGCTGGACCGGCGTGAACATGCGCGCGAGTTCATCGAAAGGGAGTTGCGCGAAAGGTATCTGGAGCTCGGTCAGGACGTCGAATTCGACCCGACGGTCCTTCGAAGGAGGGATCAGCAGCAAGTAGCCATCTGCATTTTGGCCAGCGCGGGGCGCAGGCTTGAGCGATCCGATACGTTAGCTGGGATGCATTGGGGCGATCCTCGAAGGGTTCGAACCGGCATGCAGGAGGCGTGGGAACGGGTGACGACGATTTTGTACAAGAGGCAGCAGCTTGATCCGCGCATGAGAACGACGATCAGGCGTTGGCTCTTTGAGAACGTGTAAGAGGTCAAAGGGCGTTCGAGGCGGGTGAGCGCTTAGCCTGATCCTGGCTCCTATCCCGTTCAATCGAGCTCTGAGCTGGCGGCTTGGCTCCAAGTTCCTGAGCTAGCCCAATGAGGAGACCTTCCGGGCCGCGGATGTAGCAAAGCAGATAGGCGTCCTGATATCGGACGATCTCGCCTACAAGCTGTGCGCCAAGTGGGCGGATTTTCTCAAGCGTGGCGTCGAGATCATCTACGGCAAACATTACCCGCAGGTAGCCCAATGCGTTGACCGGTGCTTTCCGGTGATCAGCCTCGACCTGTGGCTTGATAAAGCGGGAGAGTTCGAGCCGGCTATGGCCGTCGGGTGTGCGCATCATAGCGATCTCGACATGCTGGTCGCCCAATCCGGTGATGCGCCCTGCCCATTCGCCTTCGATCGTAGCCTGCCCTTCGAATTCGAGGCCGAGTGCACGAAAGAATCCAATTGCCGCTTCCAGGTCCTCGACGACAATTCCGACGTTATCCATCCGCTTGATCGTCATTTCCCTCTCCGGCGTGTGAGGTTCCGAGGCAGGCGGTGCCTGCGACAGGAATGCCGCAGCAGTCGAGCCGGCCGTTCGCTGATCCGATGCAGGCCGGTAGCATTCGCTCATCCCTGATCAGCACAGCGATCGAGCGGAAAGTGCGACCAGGTCGTCCTCGAGGCGAACCGTACCGCTCTCGACGATGCGAGCTGTGATGCCGCCGAGACCGCGGACGGCGTTGTATCCGCCGGTACCCAGGATCTCTTCCATTCGGGAGCAGGGATGACATTCGCCCGTGGTTTCCAGGATAGCGGAGCCAATCCTGAAACGCTTTTCCTTGAGGGCGACGAGGTTGATGCCGCGGGTAAGGACGTTGCGGCGTAGATCATTTGGAGAAACTTCTGCGAGGCCCAGGTGGCTGGCGATTGCTGCCAGGTGCTCGGCTTGAATCAAGGTGACCTGACGGCTGCCGGCCGGGCGGGTGTAACGATCGCCGACAACCCCTCTCTCAACATCGAGGTTGGCAGTCTCGATCGCCAGCATGGGCTCTCGACGGCCGGGACGGATGCCAAGCCAGACAACCTGTCCCGCTCTCACCTGTGCGTTCAAAAGCTTCGTGAGCGAGGATGAAGGGTTAAAGGGCACTGGCTAATTTGCTCAGCGGGCGGTTAGTGGCTGGAAGATATCCTTGGCTACGCCGAATACGCGTTCACGGAGTTCGGGGCGTGTAGCGAGCATCCACCCAGCCGCGCCAGCCAAGATCAATCTGATCATATCGAGCCTCTTTACCGGCGCCTGCGGTGCATTCCTCAGAAGCCTTAAACGCTCCTCGAACGCGTTGGTTCTCATCGGGCGATTGCGTCGACTCATGCCTGCAAGAGACAAATGCTCAAACTCACGCTGTCGCTCGCCGCCGAGCGGCCTCCCGCTTAGCACTCCGGGGTAAGCCCTCGGGCGAGAGTGATATGCCGATTGGCGACTGCCGGCTCCTTATAGGCTCACGTTCGCCCCGCCGATGGAAAAACCACCTCGTCAGACATGACTGCCTCCGACAGCTGATCGCCCTCGCGAGGTTTCGATATGTTCATGTGATGTTCGTTCAGGCCATAGCGCCGAATGATAGCGTGGCCCGTGCGCTCCTTCCATTCTCGATGGATCTGGGATGGCAACGGCTCTGCCCCGGAAAGGAAGAGGCGCATGTGCTTTGTAGCTTTCTTGTTCAGGCGGGCATCCTTGAGCAGCCGGCCATAAAAGGCCGGCCCGCCGATCGCGCTCGTCGCCTGCGGCAGGTGTCTGAAAAACCAGTCGGTGCCATAATCGGGTAGCAAGATCATCGTCGCGCCCGCGAGCAAGGTCACGTTCGTCGCGGCGAAAACATCTTCAGTGTGCAAGTTCGGGAGGGCGTGGAGCAGCACGTCGCCCTTCGTGAAGCGCCAATGATCCATCAATGCCAGCGCATCGGACAACAGTTTGCTGTAGCTCAGCATCTCTCCGTTACAGAGCCCGGTCGTACCGAAGGCATAGAGCATCGCGGCGATATCGTCCGACTCACGCTCGACGTCTACAAAGTGTCGAGATGCTAAGAGCTCCTTATCGAAAAGCGTTGCCGTTGACCGGCTCCAAGGATGCCTTGCACCCAGCGTTTCAAGTTTGGCACCAGCATTTTTGGCCAACGGTTTCAGGGAAGCCTTCTTGCTGGGATCGCAGACTATGACGGCAGGGTGGGAATCGTTCAGGAAATACTCGATCTCCGCCGCGGTATAGGCGGTATGCAGCGGCACGAAGATCCCGCCGGCCCGCATGGTGCCGAGATAAAGCATCAACGCCTCGAGGCTATCCTTTACCTGCACCGCGACGCGGTCACCCGGCTTCACGCCTAGAGAGAGCAATACGTTCGCGAACCGCGCGGAACTTACGAGCATCGCGCTGGATGTACGACTCCGTTCGTCATCAGCCTTGGCAAAGCGGGCATCTGACGCCGCCAAGCGCGAGCCGATGAGATCGAGGAGAGGATTGCCCATAATTCGGGTCCTTCAAGGCGTACTAGCAATCGCGATATCGTCGAGTTCGTAGCGGTTGACTAGATTCGCGAAGGCCCACCGTGTTGCCGCCAATCCGCTCCGGATGCCGTTGCCTCTGTCACCCGAACCAAAGTGTTAATCGGCGATTTGTGACTCAACCTCTAACTTCCAAGGTCGGAACGAAGCCGCCGAGGGACTGGTTCTGATCCCATATTTTGAACGGGAGATCGGCTTTGGGCATCCGAATTCTCCCAATTTCCACCGCTGCCGAATTTGGTACAGCGGGAAAGATATTGATCTCCGCCTTCTCGCCGTGATGAGCCTTAATCCTGTCGAGCAAGCGACGCAGATGACGTTTGAACTCCACCAAATCCTCTGGCCGACGCATGATGTCGTTGTGAGGCTCTCGGGCGGTTAAGGACCAGATCGCGACTTCCTCACCCATCACAGCGCGTATCCGCTCGTCGTTGATTGTCGCGCTCAACGCGAGCTTGAGGGCTACGGGTGCATCTGCCCGACCCGAATGTTCTTCAATGCTAAATGAGATTGCGGCCTGATCGGGTTGCCAGCGCCAAGTCTGCGGCTCGCGATACCGCTGGTGAACCGAAACCGGGACGATATCCCCGAGGAGATGGCCCAGCTCGATCAAGAGTGGTTGTGGCGCCAGCGCAAAGACACTCAGCTGCCGTATCTCCTTCTGCTCGATCCGCTCCTTCACCTTCCTCGAAAAGAGGCGGCGAAGATTGTCCTGTTGGAGTTGCCAGTACCGCTCCTCATGGTCGGCGTAGTCCGAACCAATGAGCTCAATATCTATCGTTCGGCCTTCCGCCGGGTGCCGGTCCGGCGGCATTGCCATAAAGATTGACCGCGTCGAGACGAGTGAATCCCGCAAGCCAATATTGGCGGAGAATCGGAGCACGTGAGCGGCACGCTCCTGATCCATCCCAGTAACAATGGCGAGCCGATCCTCGTGTTCGGCCTTCATCTCCCGAAGCACCGGCTCCGGATGATCAGCCAGATAGTCCACGTCGACGCCCTTATGGTGCGTCGCGCAAAGGAGCATCAGATTGTCGAGGTCCCTCGCCAAGGCTGGCGAACGAATCGGATCGCCGCGTGGACCGTCAGCGCTGTCCGCCACAATGTGCGCGATGAAACCGAACTTCCCATCTTCGCGCCCTGCGATCAGGTCTCCCGTAAGTTCCTTGTTGCAACCACGATATTGGCATCGACCCGCAGCCTTTGCCCACAGCGCGATCTGAATTTTGTTTGGGATTGCTGTCTTAGCCATGGTGAAGTCCCGCCTCGTCGAGATACAATGTTCCTGTTTTGCCCTTGAAACGGCCCCCGAATTCCCCGGACAGGTCTCACCCTTAAAATAAGGGTTGGGA